>JAQTQH010000077.1 GCA_028712355.1 Dehalococcoidales bacterium | reverse complement strand
ACCTGGCATTCCGAGTGCAGAATCCCCAAAATTAACGTCTTCAAGTACAAGGCGATGGCCCGCTACCATCGCAAGCTCGGTCAACACCAGTTGTTCACCAAATTAACCATAGACAAGATTTTAATGCCCGGCGAAACGCTGGAAGCTCCCAAGCCCACACGCCGCCGGACGAAGAAGGCAACCCCCGCCGCAGAAGCTACTGTTGAAGCTCCTACAGCGGAGACTTCTGACGAAACACCGAAAGAGGTAACCAAAGATGGCGCATAAGAAAGGCGGCGGCACCAGCCGCAACGGTCGCGACAGCAAACCCAAGATGCTGGGGGTTAAGGTTTTCGCCGGACAGAAGGTCAGCGCCGGGGCGATTATCTTACGCCAGCGCGGCACCAAAATCCATGCCGGCAACAATGTGGGCGTGGGCAGAGACCACACCCTGTTTGCCATGATTGAAGGCGTGGTCAAGTACGAGCCCGCCAGCAAGACCCAGAGGAAGGTCAGCGTTTACGCTGAGTAACGAGCATGAAAGAAAAGATTCATCCCAAGTACTATAGTGATGCCAAGGTCATCTGCGCCTGCGGCAACACCTTTACCACCGGCTCGACCAAGAAAGTGCTGAAAGTTGAGTTGTGCAACAAATGCCACCCCTTCTTCACCGGACAACGCCGCGTCATCGATACAGCAGGGCGCGTTGAGCGGTTCAAGAAACGCTACAAGCTTGAGTAGCCTAAACAGCGGAGACAGGAGCGGCTAATATCCGCTCCTTTTTCTTTATGATGAAAAATTTCAACTATGGCGGACAGGCAGTCATCGAAGGAGTCATGATGCGAGGACGGAAAGCCGTGGTGACCGCGGTACGGCGTCCCAATGGCGCCCTGGCGATGGATGTTCACACCGTTTCATCCATTTACAATGGCTGGATACGCCACACTCCTTTCCTGAGAGGCATCGTGGTGCTGATTGAATCGATGGTGATGGGCACGAAAAGCCTGCTCTATTCCGCCAATGTCTCCCTTGAAGAGGAGGATGAAAAGCTCACCGGCGGCTCCGTCTGGGGCATGATACTGGTAGCGATGGCAATTGCGGTGGGGCTGTTCTTTATTGCCCCGCTTTTCCTCACAAAGCTTGCGAACCCGTGGTTAAGTTCCTCACTTCTGTTCCATATCGTCGAAGGATTGATCCGGCTGGCAATTTTCGTCGCTTACCTCAAAGTGATGTCGCTCCTGCCGGATATCAAGCGCGTCTTTACCTACCACGGCGCCGAGCACAAGACCGTCAACGCCTATGAAGCCAATGTGCCTTTGGAAGTGGATGCCATCAAGAAATACGGCACGGCGCACGTCCGCTGCGGCACCAGTTTCTTGTTCATCGTACTGGTTATCGCCATCATCGTGTTTGCTTTCGTCGGGCGGCAGGACCTGTGGCTGATGATAACCTCGCGCGTCGTCCTGATTCCCGTGATTGCCGCGCTCGGCTACGAGGTGACCCAGTTCGGCGCAAGGCACCGGAGCAACTGGCTGATCAGAGTCATCTTAGCGCCGGGGCTGTGGCTGCAATCCCTAACCACCGGCGAACCGACCGACCGGCAACTGGAAGTGGCGATTGCCGCCCTGCAAAAAGCGGTTGAGCTCGACCGGACGGAAGAAGCTCAGGCGCCTGCCTGAAAGAATTTTTTTTCAATTTTGTCATTCTCGGGCTTGCCCCGAAAATCCAGAACACCCCTCCCCGGATTCTTCGCTGGCGCTCAGCATGACATTGGAACTCCGGAGAGATTGCTTCGCCTCATTCCTCGGGAAGGATAGCCCCGCAATGACAGCAAAGAGAATTATTTCTCGAACTGACGGAAGAAGCAGGTCCGGTTCCCGGTGTGACACACCGGACCCATGGGTTTGCCTTTAACCAGGATAGTATCCCCGTCACAATCGAACCAGACGGATTGTACGATAATACGGTTCCCCGAGGTCGCTCCCTTGTGCCACAGCTCCTGCCGGCTGCGACTGTAAAACCAGGCTTCGCCGGTGGTGATGGTGCGGCGCAGGGCTTCTTCGTTCATGTAGGCGAGCATCAACACATCGCCGGTGGCGGCATCCTGGGCGATTGCCGGCACCAGCCCCCGGCTATCGAATTTTACTTCTTTAATCAGCAATGTCTGTTTTTCCATTTCACATCCGTTCCACGTGGTTCAGCGCCTTTTTAAGGTTGATGTCCCCGGTATAGAGCGCCTTCCCCACAATAGCGCCTTCCGCACCCAGCTTTTTCAACATCGTTAAATGTTGCAAGGAGGCCACTCCGCCGGAGGCGACGATGGGTACCCTCAGGTTATCAATCATCCCGGCGATTTCCGCAAAATTAGGCTCGGTAAGCGTCCCATCGCGATTGATGTCCGTATAGATAAACCGCCGGACGCCCAGCTTAATCATCGACCGGGCAAAACTCACGGCATCCAGCTGGGTACCCTGCCGCCAGCCGCGGATAGCCACCTTGCCCTTCAACGCATCGACCCCCACGACAATAGATTCGCGGTAGTTACGGCAGACCTCTGCGACAAACTGCGGATTCTCCACCGCCGCCGTTCCCAGCACCACCCTATCGATTCCCGCCTTGAGTATTTTTTCCACCGCAGCGGCATCGCGGATGCCGCCGCCCAGCTCCGCCGGTACGAGCAGCGCCCGGGCAATCTGATGGATGACCTCGAAATTTGCGATTTCCCCGGTCTTAGCCCCGTCCAAGTCTACAATATGAATGCGAGGGGCGCCCATCGATTGCCATTTGAGGGCGACTTCCAGCGGGTCATCGGAAAAGACGGTCTCCTTACTGTAATCGCCCTGATAGAGGCGGACGCAACGGCCGCCCAGGATATCTATTGCGGGAATTATCTCGATTGTCCTGTCCTCACTTTACTTTACTTCAGGCAACTCAGCGTATTATAACATCGCCCGTTTCACGAAGACAATTTAAGGAACCACCTCTACCCGCCAGCGGAGCGTACGGCAGGCTTCGGTTTCATCAGGCAGCCGATAAAGCAGGAATGTCACTTCTCTCACTGCACCCGGCGCCGCGAACGAAATGGCAACATTATGTTCATATTTCTGTTCGTGGGACAGTTCAACCGGAGGCAGCGTTTTGTAAAGTACGCCATCAATGTTAATCACCACTTGATAGGTGACATTTTGATATTCTCGATCAATAATGCCTACAATAATCGATGTTTCTTCATTCACGCCAAGCTGGCGGGGGTAGTTTGCCGCGCTGCCATCTGCGCCCAGGAAATAAAACTCCGTAAAAGGCTGCCTGGGCTGCGGGAAGGCGACGACGTAAGCATAAGCCGCCAGCGATCCCAGCAGAGCCAGCATAATAAGCCAGGACAGGATTTTTCCAGAAGCGACGGATTTAGTTTTCATCCCAGAGTAACTATAGCTTATACCATGCCCGCAGGCAAATAAGGAAAGCACTGATTACCTTGTGAAAAGTAACTACGGCATATATAATAAGTTCAAATAGTGTTGTACTGGAACATAGTCCGCCGTTCAGGCATCTGTTCCGATTTTCGTGGGATATGAGAATTTGTTACATGGCAAGCAAC
>JAQTQH010000043.1 GCA_028712355.1 Dehalococcoidales bacterium | reverse complement strand
GATGAGCAAAAAACGCGATTGGCAGGAGAGCCAGCCGGGCAATCCATTAAGCATAGATGATAGCCTGGTGAAAAAATTTTTGAAATCCCTGCCGTTTACTTTAACGGGCGCTCAGCGGAAATCATTACAAGAGATACTGGCTGATTTACAAAAATCGCAGCCCATGTGCCGGTTGCTGCAGGGTGACGTCGGCAGCGGTAAGACGGTGGTCGCTACGGCGGCGCTGCTTTTGGCGGCGGCGAACGGCTTTCAGGGGGCATTCATGGCGCCTACTGAAATTCTCGCCCGCCAGCACTTCGCTACTATTTCGGGACTGCTTTCGCGTCTGGGCGAGCCGCAGGGCGATGAATATGTGCAGGGCTACCCCGGTTTCTTATCCCGCCCAATGGCGGTAGCATTGCTCACGGGAGAGCTTGCCAATAGCCGGAAGCAGGAAATCCAGCAGCGGATAAACAATGGTGAAATTGATATCGTCATCGGCACGCATGCCATCATCCAGAAAGAGGTGGCGTTTCAAAAACTCGGTCTGGCGGTGGTCGACGAGCAGCACCGCTTCGGCGTCGAACAGCGCTCGGCGCTGCGGCAGAAGGGATTCAATCCCCACATGCTGGTGATGACGGCGACGCCCATCCCGCGCACCCTCGCCCTGACTCTATACGGCGACCTCGACCTTTCCGTTATCAATGAGCTGCCGCCGGGGCGGCAGATGGTCAAGACGAAATGGCTCCAGCCCAACCAGCGGGAGAGCGCCTACGCCTTCCTGCGCAAGCAGGTTGCCGCCGGACATCAGGCTTTTATTATCTGTCCCCTGATTGAAGAATCGGAGGCAATCGTGGCGCAGGCCGCCACCGCCGAGTACGAGCGGCTTTCCCGCGATGTCTTTCCGGATTTGCGGCTGGGACTGCTGCACGGTAAAATTTCCGCCGCCGAAAAAGATGACGTGATGCGCCGCTTCCACGACGGCGTGGTGGATATCCTGGTCGCCACGCCGGTGGTGGAAGTGGGCATTGATATTCCCAATGCTACCGTCATGATGATTGAAAGCGCCGAGCGTTTCGGGCTTTCCCAGCTGCACCAGTTCCGGGGCAGGGTGGGGCGGGGCACCGCCCAGAGCTACTGCCTGCTGATGGCGGAAAACCCATCGGAAATCGGGCGGCAGAGGCTTGACATAATCGAGAAAGTGCAGGACGGTTTCCTGCTGGCGGAAGAAGACCTCAAGCTGCGCGGTCCCGGCGAATTCTTCGGGACGCGGCAGAGCGGGCTGCCCGACCTGCGCATGGCAAGGCTTTCCGATACCGCTCTGCTGGAGCTGGCGCGTAACGAAGCAACCCTGTTTTTTACCGCTGACCCTGAGATGAAGCGGGCAGAGCACAAGCTGCTGGCGCAGGAAATGGCGCGCGTCTGGCCGAAAAACACCGGCGAGTGGAGCTAGCGGTACTTTTTACAGCCCTTGATGATGTGTTGTGCTATAATATGCACCATAATTGGAGGAGTGATTGCACTTCACCAAGTTCATCGTTAATCCGGCGGCGGGGGCGGGTGGCACTGCCCGCAAGTGGACCCGCATCATGGTGCTGCTGAAAAGCCTCGGGATGCCTTTTGAGCATGAGTTTACCGAGGCGCCGGGACATGCCACCGAGCTTGCCAGCAATGCCGTTAAACAGGGTTATCAGCAGGTCGTCTCCGTGGGCGGCGACGGCACCATGAATGAGATTATCAACGGCCTTTATTCCGCCGGCGGCAACGGAGATGTGGCGCTGGGCATCATTGGCACCGGCACCGGCGGCGACTATTCCCGCACCATCGGTCTGCACTGTCCCTACCCTGAAATCTGCCAGCGGTTGCTCAAACCGCACCGGCGCAAAGTCGATATAGGCATTGTCGAGTATCAGAATGGCGGACATGCCGTCCAGCGCATCTTTGCTAATTTTGCCGGCGCGGGCTTCGATGCCGAAATAGTGCGGCGCACCAGCCGGGAGTACAAGTCGCTGGGCAGCATGGCATCCTATTTGATGGGGACATTTACCACTCTGGTCTCCTTTCGAAATCAGGAAGTGTCTCTGGTCATCGACGGCGAACCGGTCAAACAAAAGGTCTGCACGGTGATTATGAACAACGGGAAGTACGGGGGCGGCGGGATGCTCACTGCGCCGGGCGCCGACCTGACCGATGGTCTTTTCGATGTCCTCATCGTGGGCGACCTGGACAAGTTCGACTTGCTGCGCTCGCTGCCGCGGATTTACAAGGGCACCCACCTGACGCACCCCAAAGTTACACTGAAAAGGGCGAAGGAAGTTACTTTAAAACCTGCTAAATCTCTACCTTTGCAGGCGGACGGCGAGCTGCTGGGGGAAGCCCCGGCGAGTTTCCGAATATTGCCTGCGGCACTTGATATTTTGGTATAAATAGTATGTCATTGTGAGCAGCCACAGCGGCGAAGCAATCTGAAAGAGTTTGCTGCGCTCCGCTCGCAATGACAATAAAAATTAGTAAATCTCTGGTTCGGGAGCATAGTTGAAGCGTAGCTTAATGTTGATATTGCTCGGTCTTCTTGTCGCATTCGTGATTGCGGACGGGCTGATAACCGAATTTCTTATTAACGGCGGCATCGCCCGTGAAGGCAATCCCCTGCTAGAGGAATGGGTTGGCAAGCAGGGTTTTATCCTGCTCAAAGTAGTAGGTTCGCTGGCGTGCGCCTACATCTTATGGGACATCTACCGCCGCTTTCCCCGGGTGGCGCTGGTCTCCGCTTCCTGCTTCGTGGTGGCTTACGGCCTTATCGTGCTGTGGAACCTGAGCCTGGCGCTCTAATTGCTGGCGCCGGTGCGGGCGGGGTAGCGGGTGAAAATGACCTGCTTGGGCACCTTGTAGTCCGCCATGACAGGATGGCAGAACTGTTTGATTTCCTGCTCGGAAGCTTCCTGCCCTTCTTTTAGGCGGATAATGGCGCTGACGATTTCTCCCCTCAGCTTGTCCGTTACACCGACGACCTTGGCCTCGGCAACTTTGGGGTGGGTGAGCAGTATCTCTTCGATGTCGCGGGGATAGACGTTCTGTCCTTTGAGGATAATCATGCGCTTCTTGCGGCCGGTAATATAAACGAAGCCGTCTTTATCTATCTTGCCGATGTCCCCGGTGTAGAGCCAGCCGTTTTTGAGTGCTTTCGCGGTGTCTTCCGGGTTGTGGTAATAACACTCCATCATCGGCCCGCGCACGATGATTTCACCATCGTGGTCGGCGGGCAGTTCATTACTGTTATCATCAACAATCTTTACCTCGAAGCCGGGAATCGGTCTGCCGCAGGAACCGAGCGGTCCGGAGCCATCGACGGGCGGGCAGGTGACGTGGGAGACTGCTTCGGTCAAGCCCCAGACGTCCAGCAGGGGCAGGCGGAAGTGTTTTTGGAAATCTATAATAGTACTCACCGGCAGCGGCGCGCCGCCGCTGGCAACCAGCCGCAGCGAGCTCAGGTCGCTCTTGATGCCCTCTTCCGCGGCGATTTTCACCGCCAGGGCGAAGATGTAGGGGACGCCCAGCCACATCGTGCCTTTTTCCCGCTGGATAGTTTCCATCAGGCTGCCGATGGAGACGCCGGTGCCGGGCACGATGACAATGCAGCTGCCCAGAGAAACAGAGGTGAGCAGGACCGAGCCCAGGGCGAAGTTATGGTACATAGGCAGAGCGAAGAGCATGATGACATCATCTTTATTCTGGGCGAAGCCGGTGCCGGAGGCGGCCGCTTCAGCACATAGATTGCGGTGAGTGATGACGGCGCCTTTGGGATGACTGGTAGGCCCGCCGCTGTAGGAAATCATGGCAAGGTCATCGGGGTTGATGGTAATCTCCGGTCTGGCTACCGTACTGTTGGCGAGTATCTCGGGATAACTTATGAATCGACCGGCGGCATCGGGCGCCAGGCTGATTATCTTCTCCAGCGAGGGGAAAAGGGGTAGATTGGCGGCAACCGGTTCCAGACAGGGATTCTCCCCGATGAGGATGCGCGGCTGGCAGTTGGCCAGCACCGAAGCCAGCTCGCCGGCTTTGTAACGGTTATCCAGCGCCACCACGACCGCGCCCAGCTTGAGGATGCCGAAGTAGGCGAAAGCAAACTCGGGGCTGTTGGTAATGAGCAGTGCTACGCGGTCTCCCTTGCGGATGCCCATCCCGGCAAGGGCATTGGCAATGCGGCTGGTGGTGGCATCGACGTCCGAGTAGGAGATGCGGCGTTCGCCGGATACCAGCGCAATGCGGGCGCCAAATTTTTGGACGGTCTTCTCCAGCATCAACGTCGCGTTCATGGCGGCTGCTCCTTACTAGTTGGAGTCTTCCAGGATAATCCGGGCGTCGACGGCAACGGCGCCGTCTTTATAGGCGAACACCGGGTTGAGGTCGAGTTCCTTGATTTCGGGATGGTGCTCTACGAAGTCGGAGATCTTGAGAATCATGTCTTCCAGCTTGCCGATGTCCACCGGTTCCTGGCCGCGGAAACCGGTCAGCATCGGGTAGCCTTTTATTTCTTTAATCATCTCGGCGGCATCCCGCTTTTCCAGAGGAGTGATGCGGAAGGCGACATCCTTGAGCAGCTCGACGAAGATGCCGCCCAGACCGAACATGACCATCGGACCGAATTGGGCGTCTTTGGACATGCCGATAATCACTTCCACACCGGGGCGCGCCATCTTCTGCACCGCGACACCCTGGAGTTTGGCATCGGGGAATTTCTGGCGGACGCTCTTCATAATACCGTCATAGGCTTTGGCGACCTGTTTGGCGGTCTTCAGCCCTATCTTGACGCCGCCGGCGTCGCTCTTGTGGACGATGTCTCCGGAGGCTATCTTCAATACCACGGGAAAGCCGAGCTCCGTGGCGATGCCGGCTGCTTTTTCCGGAGAAGTCGCCAGCATGGTCTCTACTACATTAATCCCGGCCTCTTTCAGCATCTGCTTGGACTCGATTTCGGTAAGCAACTTGCGGGACTCTTTCCGTGCTCGGGTGATGATTTGATTGGTCATGGCGTATCTCCTAATTGTTCAATTCAAACGAAATCAGTATAACAGAATCCGCCGAGTTTTGAAAAGAGAAACTGTCTCTTGAAATGTCATTACGAGGAACGCAGTGACGAAGCAATCCCCTTTACATTGCATGGGATTGCTTCGCCTCCCGACGGGAAAATCGGGATGGTCTCTCAATGAGAGATAAGTGTCCTGGTTTGCATAGCCTGTAGCATGGTGGTAAAATTGAGTCTGTTCGGCAAGCGCCAAATCAATCCAGATTTTTCATTTGATAAAATAATTAAGGAGGGTTATCAATGCAGCAATTCCGTTTCTTCCTCACCACGAAACTCGTTTTTGGCAATGGCGTATTCAGTCAACTGGGTAAAGAGTCCAGTAAACTGGGTAAAAAAGCCATGGTCGTAACCGGTTCCGCCAGCATGCGCAAGACCGGCGTGCTGGACAAAGCAGTCAAAGACCTTAATGCCAATGGTGTCAGCACGGTGGTCTTCGATAAGATTGGGTCCAATCCCCGCGCTGAAACGATTGACAGCGCCGCGCAGATAGTCCGGCAGGAGAAGATTGACCTGATTATCGGCATCGGGGGCGGCAGCACCATGGATGCCTCCAAGGCAATTGCCGTCGCGGGCAGCGGTACGGCGCCAATCTGGGACTACTATGAGAACAAGGTCCAGCCGAGAGACCCGGTGCCCTCTATCCTGCTGGTGCCCACCGTGGCAGCCACCGGCTCCGAGGCGAATCCCTTCGCTGTGGTCACCAACTGGGCGACCCATGACAAGAAAGGCATGGGCAGCCGTTTCATGCAGCCGAAGGTGTCGCTTATCGACCCGCAGTTGACGCTCACCCTGCCGGCAAGACCGACGGCACAGGGCGGTGTGGATATATTCTGCCACATCGTCGAAGAATACATCAACACCTCCGATCCTTCGGCAGTGACGGACGGCATCTGCGAAACGGTAATGAGGGTTGCCGTGGAGTACTTGCCCCGCCTGCTGGCGAAGCTTGATGACCTTGAGGCGCGCTTTGAAATGTCATGGGCCAGCACCATCGCCTGTTCCCAGTTCCACCAGCTCGGCGGCGGTCTCGAAACCGGCGTCCGCACGCTTCATGAAATCGAGCATGCGGTGAGCGGCTTGTATGATATTGCCCACGGTGACGGACTGGCTGCCATTATGCCGGCCTGGATGAGGCTCACTTTACCGGCGCGCAAAGAGAGGTTTGCCAAGCTGGGCAAGAACGTTTTTGGCAAAACCGATGCTATTAAAGCCGTTGAAGAGTGGCTCTCGAAAGTTAACATGAAGCACAGCCTGCGTGAATTCGGCGTCGACCCGAAGGATTTTGACCGGATGGCTGATTCGGCAATGCGGGTGGGCTATGGATTGGATAAGCACGCGGTGAAATTGGACGCCAAGGTTATCGCGCAGCTCTATAAAGACTCGTACTAAGCGCTGGCGCTCATCCGGCAGTAGATAGCTAGAAACAGCTTAAAAAAGACACAGGCCAGTGAACTTTTCCCGACCTGTGTCTTTTATTTTATTAATTTCGCGTTAAATTACTATTTGCCGCTTAGTTTTATCTTGCTGTAGCAATCGCTGCAGTATACCGGTCTGCCCTCGCGTGGTTCGAAGGGAACCTCAGTTTCCTTCCCGCACTCGGCGCAGGTGGTGGGATACATCTGGCGGCGGGGGCGGTTGGGGTCGTTCCCGTAGCGCTCCGCTTTCCTGGCCTGGCGGCAAGACGGGCATCGCTTGGGCTCGTTGGTGTAGCCCTTCGAGGCGAAAAATTCCTGCTCCGATGCGGTGAAGGTAAAGGTTGCTCCGCAATCGGAACACTGAAGACTCTTGTCTTCAAACTTCATTGGATGACCTCCTCCTGTGTTTTATTAGTTGGTTGCAGTTAAGGTCATCCAGTGACGGGTAAGCTGTCGTAAGCCCATGGCAATGTTCTACCTGTGAGACCTAACCTAAAACCACTTTGCTATATTGTGCAACAAAAAATAAAATTTTGCAAGGGGTTACTTTACTATCTGGCTGATATCTTTAAACTTGTCAGACTTTGCGCTCTTCAGCAGCTCGAAGAGCACGATTTCCGTGCTGGTAATCGGAGCGCCGCTGCGGTTCATCTTCTGGAGCGCCAGCTCTTTGTTGGCTTCGCTGCGCGAGGACACGGCATCCGCCACCACCTGTACCTCGTAACCGGAACCGAGCAGGTCGCTGGCAGTCTGGTAAACGCAGACGTGGGCTTCAATCCCGGCGATGAGCACCTGCGGGCGTTTCAGCGCCTTGAATGTTTTTAGAAAATTCTCGTCGCCGCAGCAGCTGAAGCTCATCTTGGCGACCGGCTTGATGTCTTTTACCAGTTCGGTAATTTCAGGTATGGTAGGGCCTAGTCCCTGCGGGTACTGTTCGGTCATGATGATAGGCACACCGAGCACCTGCATTCCCTTGATGAGCTTCTGCAGGTTGACGACGAGGTTTTCCCGGTCGAACATCACCCTCGCCAGCTTGGTCTGGACATCGACGAGCACGAGTGCTGTATTATCAACTGTAAGTAAAGATGGCTTGTTCACTTCTAACTCCGGATTAGATAGAAAAAAGAGGCACCGGTTAAACGCCGGTGCCTCTACGATTTCTAAGATTACTCTTTAGGCAGTGCCGTGGCATAAGCTACGGTCTGGCCGCCATCGATAGTGATGCACTGACCGGTGACGTAGCGGGCGGCATCCGAGGCGAGGAAGAGTACAACATCGCCGATGTCTTCCGGCTCGCCGATGCGCCCCAGCGCGGTCTGTGATGCGGAAAGTTTCTCCATGTCACCCTGCCACTGTACCGCCGCCAGCTTGGTGCGGATTACGCCGGGAGCGATGGAATTGACGCGGATATTATATTTACCCCACTGGCGCGCCATGTTTTTGGCGAGCATGATGACGCCGGCTTTGGTGACGCTGTAGATGGAAATCTCAGCGGGAACCAGCCCGGCGACCGATGCCGTCATAATCTGGACGCCGCCGCCGTGGTCTTTCTGCACCTTGGCGACCTGCTGCCCGAGGAAGAAAGGCCCCTTGAGGTTAACGTTGAAAGTGGTGTCCCATGCCCATTCTTCGGCATCAATCAGACTGCCGGAATAAGGATTGGTACCGGCGTTATTGAACAGGATATCAATCTTACCGTACTCCTTGACCGTCTTTTCGACCAGTGCTTTGGATTCCTCAATCTTGCCGACATGGGCGGCGATGGCGGTCGATTTTACGCCTTTCGCCTTGATTTCCGCGGCGACCTTCTCCAGGTCTTCAATCTTGCGGCTCGCCACGACGACGCTGGCGCCGGCATCGGCAAAAGCCAGGGCTGCCGCCCGCCCGATACCGCGGCTCGCGCCGCTAACGATAGCAACCTTGCCTTGCAGAGAGAACCTTTTGTCCATTTTGAGTCTCCTTTCCACTATTAATAAATTTGAGCAGATTTATTTGAGAAAGCGTGGTGCAAACGAAAATATGTTAGCCTACTATTGCGGGGATGTCAAGGAAACCGGCGTGCGGTACATGGTGAATCATGTTAGAATCACCGTAGGAGGCTTTCCGGTAATGCTATCTCCTGAGGAAATCATCGAATATTCAAAAAGGCTTGGTATCAGCTTCGCGCGGGCATTTCCTCCGGGACTCCTGATTCCCCAGGAAAGGGTCAGAGGCTACTGCCGTGAAAATAAATGCGGCAGCTATAATCGCAACTATTCCTGCCCGCCGTCAATCGGTACGCTGGAGGAAATCAGAGAGCGATTGGGGCAGTTTCAGCAAGGCATCATTCTGCAGTATTCGCAGCCCGCCGTTATCGAAAAGGGCAACCGGGAGTTGCAAAAAACCAAAATAGACTTTCATCTTAAAATTCTTAAGCTGGAAGAGTTCCTGAAAAAAACCGGGGCTGAGAATGTCATGGGAATGCCGGGCGGGAGCTGCGGATTATGCCGTACCTGCCGGGCGGTAGAGTCCAGGCCGTGTCGCCACCCCGGCCGGATGAGGTTTTCGCTGGAAGCGGCGGGCATCGATGTCCTCGGACTCCTGGCGCAGCTCGGCATGGACAACCGGTTCTATCCGGATAAGATTAACTGGACGGGCTGTGTGCTGTATTAGTGTTGCTTGCACCCATCTGCCATTCTGTGTTATTTTGAAATATCCTTTTCGGGAAGTAAGTATATGAGAAAAAAATTTAGCTGGCTGGTACTATTTGCCATCGGTGTGACGGTATTCCTGTCTATCCTGCCCGCGCGGGCGCAGGACAAAATCGACCTCGGCATGAGGATTATCGGTGATTACTATAACGAGGTGAGAGCAGGGCAGGATAACGTCTTCTACCTGGAAATCAGGAATTACGGCAATCAGCCGATTACCGATATCCGGCTGCTTTCGGACAAAGCCGCGGGATGGACTGTTGAGTTCCAGCCTGCGGAGCTGGCTTATCTTGGCCCGGGGAATGTCCAGACTGTCGATATCAACATCAGGCCGCCGGATAAAATCAGCCGCGGAGACTACCGTTTTACCGTCGTCGCCGAGGCGAAGGAGACCCGCCGGGCGGAGAGCTTCTGGGTAAGGGTACACTCCGATTCATTCTGGCTGTGGGTGGGAGCAGTGGTAGGGGCAATCGTCGTCGCGGCTTTCATTCTCATTTTTATCCGCATGGGCCGGAAATAAAGGGAGGGATATATGATAGAAAGAGTCCATGAGCACCTGCTTAACGAGCTTAACACCAACACCCGTACTGATACGGTTTTTGTGCTCACCGCCATCGCGCTCAACCTGCTGACGCTGGGTATCAACTCGGGAATCGCTTCCGGCAGGAACGAAAATAATACTACCGCGACAATCGTGATGTTTACCTTTGTTTCCCTGCTGATAGTAGTCAACATCGTTGCGGAAATCGGGCTCATCCGGGGCCGTCAGACCAAGGTCAAGCTGCTCAACGGTCTGATGAAAATGTACCAGGACCAGGGCGTGGCGGGCTACTATGACGTATCTTTGCTCAGCGATTACCGGGTGCGCTATAACCTCTTCATGCTGGTGGTCCTGTTTACCGGTCTGGTTGCGATGATTATCCCCTTCATCATCAGGTAAATCTCCGGCATAACCTCGCAAAGCAGGGGGGCAGAAACAATCTGCCCCCCTTATTTTTTCACCTTCTCCGGTCAGTTTTCCCCTGAGGCAGTCTCTTTCCTCATGGCTGTCTTTATGATTGTTTATGAAGTTTATGTATTATTTAGGTTTTCTTTTCATGATTTTTATGGTTTTTTATGCTCGTGTTTATATTGCCCTGATAGAGTGATAGTAAATAAGTCATGATATGTGGCAATAAGGAGTAAGACAATGGTTGAAATCAAGTATGGCGACCAGCATGAAACCGCCGAACTGGCGGGACAAACGGTCTATGATGCCCGCAAGCTGTTACGCGCTGCGATGGGCATCCCGGGAAAAGCCACCGCGAGGCTGAACGGCAAGAAGGTGCATCGGGCACTGGAAGACGAAATCTTTATTGAGGATACCGATGTTCTCACCTTCGCGGAGTCGAAGGGGAAAGGACTCTTCATGATAGGGGCGTTGCTCGGCGCACTGGTGGTTACGGGCAGCGTCTTTGCCTACGGTTATACCACTTCATCGAGCACTCTGTTAGCCACCGCCGCCGGCGGTGATTTTGCCAGCATCACGGCAAACACCACCAATGTTCCCACCTGGCAGCCCTTCGGACAATTCAAAGGCTCGGTGCCGGCCGGTACCCTGTTCGACGTGAATACCGCCGCCTCGGGTTACACCGGCGACCTGGTGGTAACCGTCTCCATCGCCAACGGCGATACCCTGGTCGATGCTTACCGCGTGCTGAACATGTTCATCGAAGTACGCGACTCGTCCGGCAACCTGGTGGACATCAACGGCGATACGGTCAACAATACCATGGACTTCGCTCTGCTGACCCTCGGTAACGGCTCAGTAGACCTGTTCATCACCCAGACCGCTGCCGATGTCTACACCATCAAGATGAAGAACGGCTACTATGTCAGCCATGCCTGGGGCGCGAGCGGTTGGGCGGGTAACGAGAGCCCGGTGCTGTATGCTGAGGTCGCCCAGAGATAACCATTGTTATCACAGACTCCTTGCTGATAATAAGATAGGGTTCCATTCGCATAATACGGGTCCGGTCAGGCTTCACCGCCGCGGGCCCGTATTTTTTGTGGATTTTTACTGGGCGGGACAGACGCGCAGCAGTCCTTTGCCGGCAATCTGTAGCAATTCCTGCTGTCCTGCTTCGGACAATCCGTAATCGGGCAGCCGGGATTTCAACACGGCAATATCACCGTAGCCGCCGGCGTAGCCGTTGAGCCGCGCGGCAACGGTAGAATTCACAAAGTCCGGCGGGTTGGGGTAGATGGCGGTGAGTTCTTTTGCCAGCCTGGTGTCCAGCCGCAGGTAGTATTTCTGGTGGTAGTTTTCCGCAATATAAAACCTGGAAGCGGGCAAAATATCCACCATTATCGTTTTGCCCAGCCTTGCGATTTGGGCGTTTTTCGATTCGGTGGCCAGCCTCTGCTGCTCGGCGTTGTGATAGAAAATTATGGAGGCATACTGCCGGCCCCAGTACGGCTCAACCGGGTCAACACTCTTCCAGAAGATGTCCAGCAGGTCGGCGTAGGAAATCTGCGCCGGGTCGTAGTCTATCTGCACGGTTTCGGTATAATCGCCGATGTTGTTATAGGTAGGGTCCGGTGTCGTGCCGCCGGCATAGCCGACGCGCGTTCTCACCACTCCATCAATACTCCCGAACTGGGAGTCCGGTCCCCAGAATCAGCCCATGGAAAACGTGGCAGTCTCGGTGACGGCGGGAACAGTAAGGTCGAGAGACGGTCTCTGTGGATTGGTCATGGCAATCTCCTTTCCGGCAGGCCGGCAGCCTGCGTTTACCGCCGGGAAAAACAGCGTTAAGGTAATTAGCAGCGCCAGGCAGGCGGCGATTCTTTTTAACATGGCTCTCTCCATCGAGGTTAAAACTGCATGATACTGATGGCGTTGTGGGGGCAGGCGCGGACGCAGTCTCCGCACGCCCGACATAGCGCGGGATTGGTCATCGGCGGCTCACGGGGATTTTCCTGCACCAGCAGCTTGCGGGGACAGGCCTGCGCCGCCGCGCAGACGCCGTTGGCGCAGCTGGCAGGGTTGCACTTATTAAAATCGACCATCGCCATTTTGCCGGGCATGGTTACACCTCTTTTTAAATTCTATTTGAAGTCTATGATACCGGCAAGTTTTTGTCTGTGACTTTTGTATTAACCTGTGGTGGGTAAGTTGAGACAAGTTGACGCAATAATCACAAAAGACAGCTAGGATTTCGCCGGCGGCGCTTTTCGCAGTCTGTCTCTCAGGTGGAACACGGCGAGGAGGGGGTAACGGGACATCATGCGGGGACCGGCATAGCGCATGACCGCTCTTATTCTGTCCCTCAGGGCGGGCTGGTAGCAGTGTACGGGGCATTTAGTGCAGGCGGGCTTTTTATGCTGGAAGGGGCACTTCTGGAGCCGCTCGAGGGCGTAGTCCCGCAGGGTGCGGCAATCCGGGCAAAGTTCAGGGCTGCTATGCTTATGGTTGCAATACAGCGCAATCATGGCGGATATGGTACGGCGTTCCCGCGCCATGCGGGAGAGAAAGATGGTCATGTATAGATGATAACACAGAGGAGGAAGGGTGGGGAAAGAGAGGATGTTTTGGATGATGCTTGATATTGCTTAAGTTGAAGCTATGTAGCTCAAAGGACCTTAAAAAGCAGCTACGAAATGGTTTGATGAAGTGATTAGTGATAAGGAACTAACAAGGGGAGAATATTAGGAGTGTTATAGGGATGATTTCTTGGATTTGATGTTTACTGAATCATTTCGTGTATTTCGTATGAGATATGTAATTTTAAACCCTTCGAGAACCAAGCTGATGAAACTTTTTTCAGTAATATCGCCACGCATCCTTAAAATTGTGGCAATAATAAGAACCATGAGTGGATAGCTTATTGCCGTCACAGCTAAAGCTGCCCAGAGGCCGCACTCTCTCACAAATATATACAAGATGATACTGACCAATAGGTAGGATAACATTAACATATAGTAAGCCAAAATCCAGAACCATTTTCGTTTCCTAATTCTTTTCATGCCTTACCTCCTAAACAGTTCGGGTAATTAAAAAAGGCAGCCCCGAATTTCGCTCGGAAACTGCCCTGAATTTTGGATATAAAAAGGGGGCAAATCCGCGAATATACGCAGATTTACCCCTTTAAATTACATTTAAATGTGTCTCTTTACATATTTTGCCACCTAGTCAATATTTCAGGGAACAAAAAAGGCGGGGAGTCAAACTCACCCGCCTTTATAGTCCTTTTCGTGGGTAAAACTCACCCACAAATTTATAATCTCACAGAGCGTAATTCTTGTCAAGTTTTCATACAATGAGATAAATTGTTCGTAATAACCTTAGTAAAGTTAGCTATGTAATTGTCAAATCATATTGACAAAGGCGTGAAATAGGTCTACACTTTTTTGCATGAAGTCTTTGTCGCAAGATGAAAAACTAGAATTGATGAATGAACGAAATCGACTTGAGGAACGAATCAGGCAAATCTCTAGCTTGCTGGATGTGGATGAGTTAGATAAAGGAGCAACGGGGAAAATCTGCTTGGAGTGTATGAATACAGCGAATCCAGGCTATCGCCAACATCGCCTTATGACTGTATATAGAGCACAAAAATTTCATCATCTTGACGGCAACGTATCTAATAAGCAGCATGGGAATGTTGCGGTTGTGTGTCCACATTGCCGAGTTCACATCATGTTATCAAGGTGGGCACCAGAAGACATTAGGCGACTCAGAATGCAGGGAATGAACAATGCTAATATTGGGAGGCTTCTGGGTATTTCTAGGGAAAGAGTACGGCAACTCTCTAGCCAATATGTGCCAAAGCCCCAAGAGCCGGAAGTGGTGGATGTAGACGAGATGATTAGAATAGTCCAGCTAAAGGATAAACATCTGCGTCAGGTAGAAGCGTATAAGCACGAGGACGCGATGTTCGAGGCTGAAGACAAAGGGCTTCCATGTCCTCCAAGACCGAAAAAAATAAGGCTTAGAGATAAACGAACAATAAGGAGGCGAGTTCTCGCAGAAATCAAGAAATTGGGGTTGAAGGCTAAGGAAAAGGATGCTAATAAATGAGAATCCACGTAGTAAAGAGCTAAGAAATACCTTTCGTTTCTTTGTGCTAGCTTCGGAATTGGTAGCGGGGCTTACTTTATTGCCCCGTACCACTTGCGCAGGACTTCTTCCGCCGGCTTGCCGCGGATATTGAAAAACTTGTCCTGCTGGTCGTGGCGCCAGAAGCCGAAGCTGTATACCCCCACAATCCAGGGGCGCTCCGCTACTACCCTCATGATGGCTTCGTAGACATCCGCCTGCTCCTGGAAATCGTTCGGGGTGCCGTCATCCGGCTTCCAGGTATCAACCTCGCGGGCATTGTAGGCGTATTTGCCGGTCGAGCCGCCCTGCGCGCTGGCGTAAGCCAGCCCGATGAGGACGATTGGCTTCTTCGTCTTTTCGTAGATTGGCTTATAATACTTATCGAACTCGCTGCTGATGTTCTTCACCAGCTCCTCGACGGTGGGATTTTCATTATTGCTGACGCCTTTCCATGATGAGATGCCGATGAAATCAAGCTCGGCAAGCACCGGCTCCCATTTCGCCCAGTCGATTTCAAAAGTGTCCTGCAGGAGCCCGCCGGGGTTGAAGTCATAATATAGTTTGCCGGAGTAGATTTTGCGCACCTCGCGGATATCCTGCACGAGCTTTTCG
>JAQTQH010000042.1 GCA_028712355.1 Dehalococcoidales bacterium | reverse complement strand
TTGACCTGTTTCGCCGCGAAATCGCCGGCTATCGGCAGCTTGTATTCCTGACCCTGGAAGGCTTTGAGCATCAGCACTATCCAGAGGACAAACGCGATGACACTGATAATCCACCCGATTACCGCTCCGAGCACCGGTATCCACCCGATGATAACGGAGACTACGGTAAGCGCGCCGAAAACAACTATCGACTGTATGGCATGGAAGCGCACGAACTTATTGTCTTTCTCCAGAATCAGGAAGATGATTCCGGATATCCAGCCCAACACGTAGCATAACAGCCCCGCCATGTTCTGGCTCAGACCTGTGCTTGTTTTACCTGCTTCGCTCATATGACCCTCCTCATCGCAATTATCCGCCGGGGTAATGGCATGACCTGATTTAGGTAGTATAATACCACGTTTTTGCGGCGGAGTGTATAAAATTTCCCCGGGCGCTCGTCATCGTCTATCTGGATTGCCCGAACGTAGTTGAGCGCTTCCCGCCGCGGAAGCCGCCGGAGGCTTAGACTGATGTAATGAGCTTCTGCAGCCGGTCTTTATCCGCCGGTAATAAAGGCGCGCACTGTTCGAGAGTCGTTGCGCCCTGGCTGAGTGCCGCGGCATATGCCATGCAGGTGGCGTAGCCGCACTGGCGGCAGTTGGTGCGCGGCAGCAGTTTATAAATCTCCATCACCGGCGGCGGTCGCTTCTGCTTTGTCGAGGGCGTGATTGATTCTCTATCCTGCCAGATTTTATTGATTCTCGCCGCGAGTTCACTGGCGGCGGCGCGCGCCTGCTCCGGGTCGCTCACCCGGGCGATTCTTATTTCACACGGCCGGAGGGCATAAGCCTGCTGCGGTTCCGTCCAGATGATTGTCTTGTTTTCGTGGTCGTAGCTTGCTTTGGGCAGGACGGCGTTGAGATAGGGGAAGACGGCGCTGATGTCGTTGGGCAGGGTGACGAGCGCCCCCCATCGCCCCGTCCCCACGCTGCAGCCGGGTTCGACCATCTGGATTTCGTAGCTTTCAATTAAATTGGCCATTTGTTGTGGTAACCTATCCCCCGTCCCCTTCCCTGTGATGGCAGGGAAGGGGATATAATTTATCCGAAGGGGCGAAGCCCCTTCGGGCTTCCCCGTTCGGGACTTTGTCTATATTACTTTTCGTGCTTTTGGTTTCTTTTTTATTAACCAAATTCCAATTACAAGTGGTAGAAAGCTACCTATAAGCATACCGATACCAACAAATGGGTCTTCAGAGATTCTTGTAGGAAACACAACAAGATACCTTTCACCGAAATCAAGGAAGATATTTGCAAGTTGTGCCAGAGCCGACTTCGGGTATCCTTCAATCAGGTCAAGCCCTGCCTTTAATATTCCCATAGGTATATTAAAAAATTGAAGAATAAGTATCAGCCCGAGATACCAATACCACCTTTTCCCTGACTTTTTAGCAGCTTCTTCGCTCATGATACTCCAGTAGCTTTTTCTCTGCTGTCTAAGCTATCAGTAAAATCAATATTGGTTGCTGCTCATAACAAGATTTCTAGAAGTGCGGCTTGCAGATGATTTCCTTCACCTTGAGGGCGAAGAAGCTCTGCGAGTTGACCGGCGTGAGCACCACGGCGGTATCGCAGCCTTTGCCCGTCCCGGCGATGGAAATGACATCTTCGTCGGTGCGCACCAGACCGGCGTCGGCGGCCATCATGCTGATTTCACAGACCACCTTCATGCCCTCGCCGAAGATGCGCAGCGTGTTGGCGACAATATCGCCGATGGTATGGGTGTTGAAATGGGTGCGCAGGGCGCGGCTGACGCCGGCAAAGACATGAGTGGTGGTGAGCACGGTGCCGCCCTTGCTTTCGAACTTCTGGCGGTTCACCTCGCTGAAAGACTGGGTGTTCGGCTTGCTGAAACCGAAAGAGTGGCTGACGGCAATCACCTTCAAGCCCTGTAATGCCTCGATTGCCTTGACCGCAGTATCGCCGCCGGTCGAGGCGACCAGCACCGTTTTGATGCCGAGCTCCTCGGCGCGCTTGCGGGCGAGTTTGAGCACCGTATCGGTGTTACTTGCGCCGGTGTCCTCGAAGTAGACCGTTTTCAGTTCCATTTGTGGCTCACCTCCGATTATTTATTCTCAGGCAACGTAGTTTTTAAGAGTGCCGATGCCCTCGATTTTAATTTCAATAGTGTCGCCGGGCAGCATGGGCCCGATTCCCTCCGGCGTGCCGGTGGCGATGATATCCCCGGGGAGCAGGGTCATGATGTCCGAGATGAAGCTTATCAACTGCGGAATCGGGAAGATAAGGTCGCCGGTGCGGCCGTGCTGTTTCACCTCGCCGTTGAGCAAGGTCTCCAGCAACAGGTCGGCGGCGTCGAGTTCGGTCTCAATCCAGGGCCCGAAGGCGGCAAAGGTATCGAAGCCCTTGGCGCGCGTCCACTGCTTGTCCTTTTGCTGGAGGTCACGGGCGGTCACGTCGTTAAAGCAGGTATAGCCCAGCACGTGGTCGAAGGCTTCGCTTTCTGAAACGCAAGATGTCTGGTCTCTGATAACCACTCCCAGTTCACCTTCAAAATCGACGCGTTTTGATGATGGGGGGCAGATGATTTTATCTTCCGGCCCGATGACCGCCGTGGACGGTTTGAGGAAAATGAGAGGCTCTTCCGGCAGCTGCATCTTCAATTCGCCGGCATGGCTGCGGTAGTTCAGCCCCAGCGCGACAATCTTGGAAGGCAGGCAGGGTGCCAGAATTCGGGCCTCGCTTAATTCGTAGTATTCGCCGGTACGTTCATATTTTTGGAACGGCGTGCCGGAAATGCTCTCGATGCGGTCGCCTTGGAGGGTACCGTAGCCGGTCTTATTGCCCAACTTATAACGCACAATCTTCATAAACTAGAGTTTAGCGTTAACGGCAGGTGGATTTCAAGCCGCCATCGTTGTCTGCCCAGATTCAATGTGCTATAGTTTCAATGTGAATAAAATTGAAGTATTACCATCAGGTACGATTACCTCCCCGAAGGGGTTCCAGGCGGGTGCGGTTTTTGCCGGCATCAAAGGAGTAAAATCGGAAAAGCCGGACCTGGCTATTCTTTATTCGGAAGTGCCCGCCGCGGCGGCTGGCGTATTTACGAAAAACCGCGTTTGCGCCGCGCCGGTCATGCTCTGCCGGCAGCGGATAAAAGCCGGCAAAGTGAGCGCGGTAGTGGTAAATAGCGGCTGCGCCAATGCCTGCAACGGCGACGATGGGTTTACCGATGCAGCCATGATGGCAGAGGTGGCGGCGAAGAAAGTGGATGTATCGGAGAAGAAAGTTCTCGTGGCGAGCACCGGCGTCATCGGACGGCGGCTGCCCATGCCGAAAATTCGCGATGGCATTAGCAGGATTACTTTAGCACGTAATAAGGGGCACGATTTCGCCCGTGCCATCATGACTACCGATACTGTGCACAAGGAAATCGCGGTCAAGGCGGGCGGCTACACCGTGGCCGGCTGTGCCAAGGGCTCCGGCATGATTCACCCGGACATGGCGACGCTGCTCGGCTTTATCACCACCGATGCCGCCGTGAAGCTGGAATTTCTCCGCAAGGCGCTGCCGGAGGCGGCGGATATCTCGTTCAACATGGTCTCGGTAGACGGCGATACCAGCACCAATGACACGGTGCTGCTGCTGGCGAACGGGCAGGCGGGGAATCCGCCCATTGCCGAAGGTACTGCGGAAGCCATGCTCTTTGCCGAAGCTTTGCAGTATGTCTGCATTGCCCTGGCGAAGATGATTGCCCGCGATGGCGAGGGAGCCACGCGGCTGATTGAGGTCAATGTCACCGGGGCGCTCTGCAAATCAGATGCCCGGCAGGTCGCCCGTACCATTATCAGTTCGCCGCTGGTGAAATCGGCGGTGCATGGCTGCGATCCCAACTGGGGTCGGGTAGCGGCGGCGGCGGGGCGGAGCGGGGTAGCGATAGAGGAGACGAAGCTAGCGGTTGCCATCGGGGGCATACCGTTGCTCAAAGCGGGGCGTCCGCTTCCCTCCGACGAAAAGAAGGTCTCTGCAGCACTGAGCAGGAGTGAAGTTACTATTGACGTTAGCCTTAATCTCGGTGACGCATCGGCAACCGCCTGGGGCTGTGACCTTTCGGAGGAGTACGTCAAAATAAACAGCGCTTACATGACGTAGGAGTGTGCATTGGATAAAACCACAGTCATTAAAATAGGCGGGTCTACCTTCGGCAGCGGTGATACCACTGTTTCAGACATCGTGGCGCTGCAAAAAGAGGGCGCGTCGCTGGTAGTTGTGCACGGCGGCGGCAGTATGATAACGGAGTGGCTTAAAAAACAGGGCGTCGTCACTCGCTTTGTGCGTGGCGAGCGGATTACCGATGACGCTTCCTTGACCGTGGCGATCGCGATACTTGCCGGTCTGGCAAACAAAGAGATTGTGGCGGCGATTAACAGCTCCGGCGGGCGGGCGGTCGGCATCAGCGGAGCGGACGGTGCGCTGGTGCAGGCGCGGGTCAAAGACAAGGAGATGGGCTGGGTGGGCGAGGTGGTTCAAGTTGACCCGGCGCCTTTGCGGATTTTGCTTAAAGCCGGTTATGTTCCCATTGTGGCGCCGGTCAGCCTGCGAATGCCCGAAAAAAATGTTGAGAAGCCGCAAATCCTCAATGTTAACGGCGACCTGGTAACCGGGGAAGTTGCCGCGGCGCTCGGCGCTGGGAGAATCATCTTCCTGACGGATGTGGCCGGGGTGTGTGACAGGGAAGGTAAATTGCTGCCGAAATTATCTGTGTTTGAAGCGGAGCGCTTAATTGCTTCCGGCGTGGCATCCGGCGGCATGATTCCCAAAGTGAAAGCCTCCTTGAGGGCATTGAGTGCTGCCTCATCGGCGCGGATTATTGACGGGCGCCAGCCGCATGCCCTGCTTGAGGAGCTTGCCGGGCGCGGCACCGGCACTACGATATATAAATAAAACCTGATTTCCCCTCCCCTTGTGGGAGGGGAGTTAGAGGGAGGGGGAATTCACCCTCGCCCGGCCTCTTCCATCAAGGGAGAGGCTTGATATACTCACTTTGGAGACTGATATGACAGACTGGCAGGAACTGGAAAAGAAATACTACATGCGCACCTTCGAGCGCGTGCCGGTAACCCTCGTCAAGGGGCAGGGGGCACGTGTCTGGGATGATAACGGGCGGGAATACCTGGACTTCTTTGCCGGTCTGGCGGTCGATAGCCTGGGGCACTGCCATCCGGTTATGGTGAAGGCGCTCACCGAACAGGCGAAGACGCTCACCCAGGTCACCAATTTATATTACTCCATACCCCAGCTCCAGCTCGCGCAGATACTTGTTGAAAATAGCTGTCTCGATACTGTCTTTTTCGCTAATAGCGGCACTGAGGCAAACGAAGGCGCGGTGAAACTGGCGCGCCGCTACGGCAGCCTGCATCGCAAAGATGCCTATGAAGTGATCACCACTTTCAACTCGTTCCACGGGCGCACTCTGGCGATGACCGCGGCGACCGGGCAGCCGAAGTTTCAGAAGCCGTATCTGCCTATGCCTGCCGGCTTTGTTAACGTGGAAAGTAACAGCATCGACGCTATTAAAAAGGCGACTACGGATAATACATGTGCCGTAATGCTCGAACTGGTGCAGGCCGAGAGCGGGGTTTACCCTTCGGCGGAAGACTATCTGAAGCAGGTGCGCCAATGGTGTGATGAAAAAGACTTGCTGCTCATTCTTGATGAAGTGCAGACCGGCATCGGCAGAATCGGGGCGCTCTTCGGGTATCAGGTCTATGGCATCGAACCTGATATTATGACCCTGGCGAAAGGCATGGGGAGCGGAGTGCCCATCGGGGCGTTCCTGGCGAAGCAGAAAGCCTCCGTCTTTGTCCCCGGCGACCACGGTTCCACCTTCGGGGGTAACCCGCTGGTCTGTGCCGTCGGCTATACTGTAGTCAAATATATTATCGATAATGATATTGCCGGTAATGCCAGGCGGGTAGGGCAATACCTGATGACCCGATTGCAGGAATTAAAGCAGAAATACCCGCTGATTACCGATGTGCGCGGTCGCGGTCTGCTGGTTGCCATCGAATTTACCAAAGAGGTCGGTGCCCGGATGCTTGCTGCCTGTCTGGAGCGCGGGTTGCTCGTCAACAAAGTAAAGCCGAATGCCATCCGCCTTGTTCCGCCCCTGATTATCGGCAAAGCGGAGGTCGATGAAGCTATTAACATCTTGGATAGTGCATTGACTGCGGTCTCCTGCGAGACTTGAGTTAATCAGCGTCTTTGCGGGAACGGTTTTTTGTGAGATAATTAAGATGATGTCAGAAAAGCTTCGCCGGATCGGCATACTGTTCATAATCGGGATAGTGCTGCTGCTGGGCGTTATGCAGGTGGCTTTTTCCTACGTGGAAATCGGCATCACGGACGAGTTCTGGACGCAGGAGATACCGGCTTACGATTTTTCCGATGTCCCGCAAAATGTGGTCAATGATGCCTCTGCCCTGGCGGCGGAGATGTTCGGCAAGAGCGGCGAAAAGTACCAGCTCTTCTACGAACAGTTGCTGATGACCTATGAAGAGGCACAGGGCAAGGACTTCATCGTGCTGTTTAATCCCGGCGGCTGGGGCTGGAAAGCGCCGGACCAGGTCAAGGGATGGGGCACCATCCTGGAAGGCATCCGTGTCGAGCTTGACGGCCTGGGCTACCGCTCATTGTTATTGAATTATCAACGCACCGGCGAATCGCTGGTGGCGAGAGTCAAAGAACTGGTCGAAATAATCAACTATTATCCCTCCAAGTCGAAATATCTCGCTACCCGCGTAGATTTTCTTACCGGGCAGTACCCCGATCTCAAGGTAATCGTGGCGGGGGAGAGCAACGGTGCGGCGATGTCCAGCAGTGTGATGAATATCCTGCAGGACAACCCGCAGGTCTACAGCATTCAGACCGGCACGCCCTTCTGGTATCAACCCGTCGTCTACAATCGCACGCTGCTGCTCAACAGCAACGGCACTGGTCCCGATACATTTAACCAGGGTGATATTCCCGCCATAGTCTGGGCGAGCCTGAGGTCAGCCTTTGGTCTGGCTGACCGGGCGGGCACGGTATTTGGCCATCTCAAGGCACCGGGGCATGACTATTCCTGGCAATACCCGGAAATCTACGGCAAAATTACAAAATTCTTAGAAGAAAACTTCGGCATTAATAGTAAATAATGCTTCATCACGAGGGGGTTTATCTTGGCAGATAAGGTAGTACTGGCATACAGCGGCGGACTGGATACCTCGGCGGCGGTCCAGTGGCTCAAAGAAAAGTATCATATGGACGTCATCGCTTTCAGCGTGGATGTCGGCAACGAGCCGGACTTTCCCGCCATACGGGAAAAAGCGCTGAAAATCGGCGCTATCAAGTCGGTGGTGAAAGATGCCCGCAAAGAATTTGTGCAAGACTTTATTTTTCCCGCGCTTCAGGCGAATGCGTTGTACGAAGGGCAATACCCGCTGGCGACGGCGCTGGGTCGCCCGCTGATGGCGCAGCTGGTTGCCGAAACGGCGCTGGCGGAGGGAGCGGCGGCGGTCGCTCACGGCTGCACCGGCAAGGGCAACGATCAGGTGCGCTTCGAGGTGAGCATCGGTGCGCTGTCGCCCGGGCTTAAAATCATTGCTCCCGCTCGGGAGTGGGGCATGACCCGTCAGGAAACTATAGAGTACGCGCAGAAGCGCGGCATTCCCATACCGGTGACGGTGGCCAACCCTTATTCTATCGACCAGAACCTGTGGGGGCGGGCAATTGAATGCGGTATCCTGGAAGACCCCTGGACCGAGCCGCCGGAGGATGCCTTTATCTGGGCGCAATCGGCGGACAAGGCACCGGCAAAGCCGGAATATGCGGAAATCTCCTTTGAAAAAGGCATTCCGGTAAAGCTGAATGGTAAGATGCTGGACGGTATTACTCTAATCCAGCAATTGAATGACATCGCCGGGAAGCATGGCGTGGGCCGCATCGACCATATCGAGAACCGCGTCGTCGGCATCAAGTCGCGGGAAGTCTATGAAGCGCCCGCCGCAATCGTCTTAATCCAGGCGCACCAGGCGCTCGAGGCGATGTGCCTCACCCGCGATCAGCTCCGCTTCAAGCAGATGGTCTCGACCAAGTTCGCCGACCTGATTTATGACGGATTATGGTTCACCTCGCTGCGGGAAGACCTGTACGCTTTTGTGCAGTCCTCCCAGCGCTTCGTGACCGGCGATGTGAAAGTGAAACTCTTCAAGGGAGCCAGCCTCGTCGTCGGGCGCCGCTCGCCGTACTCGCTTTACAGTCACGGCCTGGCGACTTATGATAAGGGAGACAGTTTCGACCATACCGCCGCCGAAGGATTTATAAAACTCTGGGGTCTGGCGGCGCGGACGCAGAAGCAGGCTCAGGGGAAAAAGTAAATAGTTGCTTACTCCCTCTCCCTTGATGGGAGAGGGAAGGGTGAGGGTGAGATGAGATGCCCCTCACCTTAATCCTCTCCCGCAGAGGGGAGAGGAGATAACTCAAAGGAGTAAAAAGCGGCGTGAGTCATATTCGCGGGCGCTTCAACAAGGCTGCCGATGATAAGGTAGCGGCATATACTGCTTCGCTGGCCTTCGATCGTCGGCTGTACCGCCATGACATCGCCGGCAGCATCGCCCACACTCATATGCTCGCCAGGCAGGGCATTATTTCCGAGCGCGAAGCGGAGGTCATTACCGCTGGCCTGGCGTCTATCCGTGAAGAAATCGAGCATGGTACTTTCGAGTTCAAGCCGGCGCAGGAAGATATTCATATGGCGATTGAAGCACGCCTGCTGGAAAAGGTGGGAGAGGTGGGGGGCAAGCTGCACACCGCCCGCTCCCGCAACGACCAGGTGGCGCTCGACCTGCGGCTCTTTACCAGGGAAGCTATTGATGATGCCGTTATACGCATCCGCCGTTTCCAGGAAGCTTTGCTCGACGTGGCGGAATCCAATAAAGACGCGGTGCTGCCGGGCTATACCCATCTCCAGCCGGCGCAGCCGGTGTTGCTGGCGCACCATCTGCTGGCTTATTTTGAAATGCTCCAGCGTGATGTCGACCGTTTTGACGATTGCCTGCGGCGCACCGATGTCCTGCCGCTGGGCAGTGGTGCCCTGGCAGGTGTTGCTTACAATATTGACCGTGATTTCGTGGCTAAAGAGCTGGGTTTCCGCCAGGTCAGTCGCAACAGCCTGGATGCCGTTGCCGACCGTGATTTCGTGCTGGACTACGAGTCCGCCGCCGCTGTCTGTATGATGCACCTTTCCCGCTTGGCGGAGGAAATTATCCTCTGGTCTTCCGTTGAATTCGGCTATATTGAACTGGATGATGCCTATGCTACCGGGAGCAGTATCATGCCGCAAAAGAAAAACCCGGATGTCGCCGAATTAGCGCGCGGCAAAGCCGGGCGCGTCTACGGCAGGCTCATCGCTCTCCTGACCACGATGAAAGGCCTGCCGCTTGCCTATAACCGCGATTTGCAGGAGGACAAGGAAGGCTTGTTTGATGCGGTGGACACGCTGAGTGCCACGCTGGAAGTAATGACCGGTATGGTTTCTACGATGAAAATTAAGGTGGAAAACATGCGCCGGGCGGTAGCGCGGGGTTACCTGCTGGCGACCGACCTGGCGGACTACCTGGTCAGGAAGGGCGCGAGCTTCCGCTCTGCCCATGAAGCTGTGGCGAAGCTGGTTAGCTATGCGGCGGATAAGGGCAAGTCACTCGAAGAAATCAGCCTTGGGGAATATCAAAAGTTCTCCGCGCTTTTCGGTAAGGATGTGAGCGGAATTACGGTAGCGTCCTCGCTGGCTGCCCGTAATGTTGCCGGCGGGACGGCGCCTGCGCGGGTCGCTCAGGCTTTAAAGACAGCGCGCCAGCTTCTGGCGGAATGCCGTTGAGCGGCATTTTTGGCAAAAGAAAATCCCCCTTCCTTAATCGGATGGGGGGACGAAGAGGGGGGTGAACTCTCTGTTATACCAGTTATTTTGCGGTAACTTTGTGCTGGGTGCGAATGCATCGCGTGCAGAGGTTGAGCCGCTTCATTTGACCATTGATGAGCATGGTCACGGGATGGATGTTGCCCAACCACAGGCGCTTGGTGTGCCGCTTGGAATGGCTGACATTATGACCGGTCTGAGGCATTTTGTCGCATAAATCACACTTCAACTCTGCTAATCTCCTTTGAATGAGCCTTAGGCTTATTGTATAACGCGCTTATCATATTAACATAGAAACCGCGCCATTGACAAGAAAGGGCGCTTCGCTTAAAATTTGTTAGTTTTCTGCATTCTCGGTAAGGACGGTATACTTTATGAAAAAACAGACTGTTCTGGCTGGACAGGAGTTGAGAGAGATGTTCGCCGCCGCCACCAGCTGGTTGGAGAAGAATTCGGCGGATATCGATGCCCTTAACGTTTTCCCTGTCCCCGATGGCGATACCGGTACCAATATGCTGCTCACCATGCGCTCCACGATAGAAGAAGCCTTCCGTGCGCCTGACCACTCCGCTTCAGCCGTCGCCCAGGCGATGGCGAAAGGGGCCTTGCTGGGGGCGCGGGGTAACAGCGGCGTCATCCTGTCCCAGATTATCCGCGGGCTAGCACAGGGGCTTGAAGGGAAAGACACTTTTAATGCGGCGGACTTCGCCGATGCTTTACAGGAGGCATCCCGGACAGCTTATAAAGGCATCAACAATCCGGTTGAGGGCACTATCCTGACCGTAATGAAGGATGCTGCCGCCGCCGCCCGCAAGCGCGCTGCCCCCAACGGCAAGGTCAATGGCAAAGATATCGTCGATGTGATGGATGCGGCGGTCCAGGCAGCGGGCGTGTCCTTGGCGAACACACCGCGCCTCTTGCAGGTACTGCGTGATGCCGGCGTCGTCGATGCAGGCGGCCAGGGCTTGTTTACGATTCTGGATGGAGCCCTGCGTTATCTTACCGGCGAAATGGAAGAGATGAAGTTCCGCAAGCCGCAGATAATCGTCTCTGATTTGCCCGGTCCGGCGCGGTTGCCGCAGGCCCTGGTCGCGGATGAGGTGCCTTACGGCTATTGTACCGAATTTCTCCTTAAGGGGGAAGACCTGAACCCGGACGATATCCGTAAGAAGCTGGAGAAAAAAGGCGAGTCCTTGATTGTCGTCGGGGATGGATCGGCAGTCAGAATTCATATCCATACTATTGATCCCGGTAATGTGATTCACTTCGCCACCAGGCTGGGCACGGTACACCAGGCCAGCATGCGCAATATGGATGAGCAGCACCGGGACTTCCTGGAGATGCAGAAAGATAAGGCCCCCACGGTGGACACGGCGATTATCGCGGTGGTATCCGGGGAAGGTTTGGCCGAGGTTTTCAAGAGCCTTGGTGCGGCGGAGATTGTGCCGGGCGGCCAGACGATGAACCCGAGCACCAAGGAGTTGCTCCAGGCGGTGGAATCCGTAAACGCCGAAAAAGTAATCCTCCTGCCTAATAACAAGAACATTATCGCTACCGCCTCACAGGTGCCCTCCCTGACCAAGAAAACGGTGGAAGTAATCCCCACCGAGATGATTCCGCAGGGCGTGGCAGCCCTCCTGGCTTTCGATTATGAAGCCGACCTGCCGACTAACGTCCATCTCATGAAGAGGGCACTCAAGCTCGTGAAGTCCGTGGAAATTACCCGCGCCGTGCGCTCGACCAAGATTGGCAAGCTGCACATCAAGAAAAAACAGATTATCGGATTTCTGGATGGCGACCTGATGGCGGTGGGCGACGAGATGACGGAAGTCATCGACCATCTGATTTCTCATCTGGACCTGGATAAGGCGGAAGTGGTGACTATTTACTACGGGGCGGACACCCAGGTTGCTGACGCCGAGCAGGTCAGCGCGGGCATCCGCCAGAAGTATCCCGGACTGCAGATTGAAGTGGTGGCAGGCGGCCAACCCCACTACGACTATGTTATTTCCGTGGAATAAAAATAATATAAAAGGTGGTCATCAAGAATGACAGTAAAGATTGTTACGGACAGCTTATCGGACATCACCGGCGACCTCACTAAGAAACTGGGAGTCAGCGTCGTGCCGGTCTATGTGCGTTTTGGCGAGGAAATCTTCAAAGACCGTATTGAAATGACCACCGAAGAGTTTTATAAACGGCTGGTTGAAGACACCGTTCTGCCGACGACGACCCAGCCCACCCCCGCCGACTTCGGCGCCGTCTACGATAAGCTGGCGAAAGAGACCGATGAAATCCTGGTTGTGACTTTGTCCAGCAAGCTCAGCGGCACCTACCAGTCAGCGATGCAGGCGAAGAGCATGTTTACCGGCAAAGCCCGCATCGAGGTCATCGATTCCCAGCTTGTTGTTATGGGATTGGGCCTGGTCGTTATTTCTGCCTGTAATGCCGCCAAAGCGGGTGCCGGTCTTGATGAAATCGCCGCGCTGGTGCGTGATACGATGAAACGCACCTATTCGGTCATGTCTTTTGATACGCTCAAATACCTCGCCAAGGGAGGGCGCATCGGCAAGGCGCAGAGCTTCCTGGGTTCGATGCTCTCCGTTAAGCCGGTGCTCTGGCTCAAGGACGGCGAAGTACATCCCCTCACGCGCGTCCGCTCCCGCGCCGCCGGTATGGACTACCTCTACAATTTCCTGACGGGCATGAAGAGCATTGAGGGGCTCGCGGTGGAACACGCCACAACTAAGGCGGATGCCGATGCCTTTGTAGAACGCCTCGAGGCGCTTTACCCCAAGGATAAAATCTATCGTGCTACGGTAAGCCCCGTTATCGGCACCTATGTCGGTCCCCATGTCCTTTCCATCTCTGTAATGGAGGGAAAGAAGGGCTAATTGTGGTCAAAGTAGTCACGGACAGCACTGCGGATATCCCGCCCCGGCTCGCGGAGGAACTGGATATTACCATGGTGCCGGTCTATGTGCGCTTCGGTGACCGGGTTTATCATGACGGTATCGACATCACGCAGGATGAGTTTTACCGTAAGCTGACGACCAGTCCGGTATTGCCTTCGACCTCTCAGCCCACGCCGGCGGATTTCGCCAGCGTCTATCAAAAAGTGGCGGAGAAAACCGACGAAGTGGTTTCCCTCCATCTTTCCCGTAAGACCAGCGGCACTTATGATTCGGCATTACGGGGCAGGGAGATGACGGCACCGTCCTGCCGGATTGAGGTTATCGACTCGGAATCGGTTTCCATCGGCCTCGGGCTTATCACCATCGCGGCAGCGCGGGTTGCGAAAGCCGGGGAAAGCCTGCAGGCGGTACTGAACGAGGCAAAGTCGGCAGTCCAGCAGACCCGCATCTTCGGGCTGCTGGACACGCTTAAATACCTGCACCTGGGCGGGCGGCTCGGTAAAGCCAAGGCGTTGCTTGGTTCCCTGCTTAACGTCAAGCCGCTACTCGCCATGAAAGAGGGCGAAATCGTCCCCGCCGGTCTCGCCCGGACGCGCAACCGTGGCCTGGACCGGCTGTCTGAATTTGTCCACGAGACTCTCAACGTTCAGGAACTGGGCATTGTCTACAGCACCGGAGCCGCCGAAGCCGCTTCCTTCAAAGAGAGGATTGGTGCCTTTCTCAGCAGCGACCGGATTTACCTTTCCCGGCTGGGTCCCGCGCTGGGGGCGCATGGCGGTCCCGGTACTCTCTTGCTGGCACTGCGCAGCAAGGCAGAACAATTAAAAAACATTTCTCTACCCTCGCTATCCGGCACAAAGTCGGCCCGGGAATAGGGGGGCAGGACTGTGCTGGCAAATACGGCACCGCTGAGAAAAATCCTGGAACTTGAGCAGCAGAAGGGCTATGCGGATACCGCGGTTATCGGCGGGCTGGACCGCTTCCTGCACAGCTGGGCAGGCACGGCTGCCGCATCGCTGAAGAGCCCGCGTTTGCTCTCCCGTTTTCAGCGCATGGTCAATGCCGGTTATGCCGCCATGAGTAAGCCCCAGCGAGCGAAATGGGCAGACTCTTTACTTACCTTTCTGGCGGAACAGGAAAAAGATACCGCTCCGGAAAAGGAAACTGCAACGGCACCGGCTCGTCCCAAAATCAAATCAAACCGCCACAAGACTTCCTCGGTAACTCCGGACGGGCTCGATGCGCCGGTAACCATGGTACGGGGCATCAGCACGGCGCTGACGGGCAAGTTCGGCAAGCTGGGTGTGAGAACGGTGCGCGACCTGCTCTATTTCTTCCCCCACCGCCACCTCGATTACAGCCGGTTGAAGACCATTTCCCAGCTTACCGAAGGCGAAGAGCAGACGATTATTGCCAATGTCTGGCAGGCGCAGGTGGCTTTCCTGGGCGGGAGGCGCGGCACCGAAGCCATCGTCGGCGACGAGACGGGCAACGTGCGGGTGGTCTGGTTCAACCAGCCCTACATCGCGCGGAACCTCGCCACCAACAGCCGCATCGTCCTCAGCGGCAAGGTCAGTCTGTTTCGGGGACGGCTCGTCTTCGCCTCGCCGGAGTGGGAACCGGTCGAGAGCCAGTACCTGATTCATACCGCGCGGCTGGTGCCGGTTTATCCGCTGACCCACGGCCTGTACCCGCGCCAGGTGCGCAAGCTGATGAAAGGCGTTATCGATTCGTACGCCGGGCAGCTTGCCGATTTTTTACCGGGTGAGATGAGAGAGCGCAACCAGTTTTTGGACTTGCCATCGGCAGTTGCGCAGGCGCACTTTCCCGATGATGCCGCCGCCAAAGATAAAGCCCGCGTCCGCCTCGCTTTCGATGAGCTTTTTCTGCTCCAGCTGGGCGTGATGAGCAAAAAACGCGATTGGCAGGAGAGCCAGCCGGGCAATCCATTAAGCATAGATGACAGCCTGGTGAAAGGGTTTTTAAAATCCCTGCCGTTTACCTTAACGGGCGCTCAGCGGAAATCATTACAAGAGATACTGGCTGATTTACAAAAATCGCAGCCCATGTGCCGGTTGCTGCAGGGCGACGTCGGCAGCGGTAAGACGGTGGTCGCTACGGCGGCGCTGCTTTTGGCGGCGGCGAACGGCTTTCAGGGGGCATTCATGGCG
>JAQTQH010000004.1 GCA_028712355.1 Dehalococcoidales bacterium | reverse complement strand
CCCAGTCCCTTGCGTTGACCTACCGTGTAATATTGTATTCCGCGATGCTCTCCGATTACTTTACCGCCCGTGTCTATGATTGGTCCCGGTTTGCCTTCCGTTTCAATCATCGCGGAGTAGCCGCCAGAGATGAAATTCTGGCTATCCGGCTTGTCTGCAATTTCCAATCCAAATTGTGTCGCCATTTTCCTGACTTCATCCTTGGTGTAGCCGCCTAGCGGTAATATCAGGCGGCTCAACTGTTCCTGGGTAAGAAAGGACAGAAAGTATGATTGGTCTTTGGACAGGTCTTTCGCTTTCTTCAGAAGGTAGCAGTTTAGTTCATGGTTGTATTCGATTCGGGCATAATGCCCGCTGGCGATGAAATCGAACTCCAGCCCGGTTTCGCGGGCTTTTTCCACCAGAGCCTGGAACTTGATGCGCTGGTTGCACCGCACACAGGGATTGGGTGTCCGCCCGGAGAGATATTCTTTGCAAAAATAGTCCAGCACCACTGATTTATATTCGCCGGTCAGGTCGATGACCCGGAAAGGGATTTGTAAAGATTCCGCCACCCGGCGGGCGTCTTCGATATCGGCGGTTTCCTCAGTACCGTAGCAGCCGTGATGGCGGCCGGTCGCGGGCAGGTCTTTGCCGTCCCATATTTTCATGGTGATGCCCGTCACCTGGCAGCCTTGCTGCTTGAGCAGTGCCGCCGCCACCGAGGAATCGACGCCGCCGCTCATCGCCACGGCTATTCTGGTGTTCTTATTTGGGTTCACTGTTGATATCCTCGACCTCGGCAATTACCTCAGGGACTTCTCCCGGGGCTTCCTCCGGCGGCGTAATACCGGCAGCGCTTTCCAGCTTGCCTAAACGCTCCTCGACCTTGCGCAGTTCCTGGTGCACCAGCCGGATGACTTCCGCCACCGGGTCGGGCAACTTGCCGTGCTCCAGGTCCTGGTACGGTCTGAGACGGTCGCGGACGACCTTGCCGGGGATGCCTACCACCGTCGCTCCCGGCGGCACGGACTTGATAACCACCGAACCGGAGCCGATGCGGGCGCCGTCCCCGATGGTGATGGGACCGAGCGCAATCGAGCCGCTGCCCATCTCCACGTTGTTGCCCAGCGTGGGATGACGCTTTTTCTTCTCTAATGTTGTCCCGCCCAGTACTACCCCCTGGTAGAGCAGAACGTCATCGCTGATTTCAGCGGTCTCGCCGATGACCACCCCCGCTCCATGGTCGATGAAGAACCTCCTGCCGATTCTGGCGCCGGGGTGAATTTCAATACCGGTGAAGAAGCGGCTGAGGTGTGAGGTCAGCCGGGCAAAGAACTTGAGGTTATGGTTCCACATCCAGTGGGAGCAACGATGAGACCACAGGGCATGCAAGCCCGGGTAGCAGAGCAGCACCTCCAGGGTGCTACGGGCGGCCGGGTCTTTGCTAAACACGGTGCGGATGTCTTCCCGGAGTGTCTTAAACATAGAACAATCTCATCGTTTGTCCCGTGATATTATAGCTATATTATACCGCTTTTCATGCTCAATACGTAGTAAGGTCTTTTAGAAACCCTCACCCTTTACTGAATTCCTAGGAAAGGGACATGGTGATAGATTACCGTCAAGATAGGTTCGGTTTTAATTCCTGGAAGAGGGCGGTGGAAAGATACCGTTCGCCGGTATCCGGCAATAACACGACAATCAGCTTGCCTTTGTTCTCTGCCCTTTTCGCGACCTCCAGTGCCGCCCATACCGCCGCCCCGGAAGAAATTCCCGCCAGGAGGCCTTCTTCCCGGGCGAGCCGCCGCGCCGTGTTCAGGGCGTCATTATCCGTTACTTTGATTACCTCGTCAATGAGGCTTCTATCCAGCACGGCGGGGACAAACCCGGCGCCGATGCCTTGGATATTATGGGCGCCCGGCTTGCCGCCGGAAAGGACGGGCGAAGCTGCCGGCTCTACGGCGATTGCCTTGAAGCGGGGCCTTTTCGCTTTGATTGCCGCGGCGACTCCGGTGATGGTGCCGCCGGTGCCTACACCCGCCACGAAAATATCCACCTTGCCATCGGTGTCCCGCCAGATTTCCGCGGCGGTGGTCAGGCGGTGTATTTCGGGATTAGCCGGGTTTTCGAATTGCAGGGGCATAAAGTAGTTGGGATTTCCGGACGCCAGCTGCGCCGCTTTTTTGACGGCGCCCGTCATGCCTTCCGCGCCCGGAGTAAGCACCAGCCGTGCGCCCAGGTAAGAGAGGAGCTGCCGGCGCTCAAGGGACATGGTCTCCGGCATGGTGAGGACCAGATGGTAGCCGCGCGCTGCGCAAATAAAGGCAAGGGCGATGCCGGTGTTGCCGCTGGTCGGCTCGACGATAACAGTGTCTTTTTTAAGAAGTCCTTTCGACTCGGCATCGGCAATCATGGCAACGCCGATACGGTCCTTGACGCTGCCTGCCGGGTTGAATGACTCGAGCTTGGCGACTACTTCCGCCTTTACTCCTTCGGTAATGTGGTTCAGCCGCACCATCGGAGTATTGCCGATAAGCCCGGTGACATCTGCCGCGATGCCCCGGGTAAGCTGTGAAATTTCAATTTGCCGGTATTTTATTTTGTCGGTCATCTGACGCTCCTTCATACGTAATACATGGTCTGCCCCGCCGCATCTTTGTTTTTCTGTCGCTCCGCCATGTCGCGAAGAGTTATCCCCTCCAGGAAATTCTGTATTATTTGCTGCATTTCGCTCCAGACATCGCGGGTGGCGCAGGCTGCGGCGCGCGGGCAATTATCCGGCTTGTCGATGCATTCCACGGGAGTAAGGGAGCCTTCGAGCAGCCGGATGATTTCGGCAAGGCTAATCTGCTCCGCCGGCCGGGCGAGCTTGACCCCGCCCCGCGCCCCGCGGATACTCCGGATGATACCGGCGGTGATAAGCGGCGTTATGAGATGTTCCAGGTAGTGCAGGGAAACCCCTTGCCGCCGGGCGATTTCCTTCAGTTGTACCGGCTCGTTTGGAGGCTGCCGCACCAGGTCAAGGAGCGCTCTGGTGCCGTACCTTGCTCTCGTCGATAGTTTCATGTTACATCTCCATTGTTGACCAAAATAATTAGGATAGTATAAAATTTAACATGCTCCGGATAAACCTGTCAACATAGCTGCTGGTGGACAGCTACGCTAGAATGGTATGATTAAGAAAAACAGCAAAGGAGGTTACCTTGTCGATAAAACTCACTTTTCTCGGTGCGGCGCAAAATGTTACCGGCTCGCAGTATCTTTTGGAAGCCGGCGGTGTGAGACTGCTGATAGATTGCGGACTGCACCAGGAAAGGGAACTGCGGGGGCGTGACTGGGCTCCTTTTCGTTACCCGTTGCAAAGCATCAATGCCGTGCTGCTGACGCATGCCCACCTGGACCACTCGGGGTTGCTGCCCAGGCTGGTTCGGGAAGGCTACCGCAGCAAAATATATGGTACTGCGGCAACCACTGAAATCACGGATATCATGCTACGGGACTCCGCCAAGCTGATGGAAGAAGACGCTGAGATTAAGAAAAAGCGGCACCAGCGCGAAGGCAGGCAGGGGCCTTATCCGGAGGTCCCGCTTTATACCATCGCTGATGCTCAGGCGGTAACACCTTATTTTACGCCGGTGGACTACGGACAGCCGCTTAAATTCGGTGAGGGCGTTGAAGTATCTTTTCATGATGCGGGTCATGTCCTCGGCTCGGCGATGATTAAGATTGTCGCGAACGAGGGGGGCGAGAAGCGCACCATTATCTTTTCCGGCGATGTCGGCTCGCGAAATAAGCCCATACTGCGCGACCGTACCATCTTTTCTCAGGCGGATTACGTTATTGTGGAGTCGACTTACGGTGATCGTCTGCACGAGAGGGCGCAGAACACTGCGGAAGACCTTGCCGATGTGGTTAATGATACCGTGCAGGCGCGGGGCAACATCGTCGTGCCCAGCTTCGCCTTGGAACGCGCCCAGGAACTCCTTTATTACATGAATGAACTGCTCATTGCCGGAAGTATCCCGCATATCATGGCCTTCTTGGACAGCCCCATGGCCAACAGCATCACTGATGTTTTTGAGCGCCATCCTGAGCTTTACGACCGGGAAATGATGGAGCTCGTCCGCCAGAAGAAACACCCATTTCATTTTCCCGGGCTGCAACAAATCCGCACGGTCGAGGAGTCCAAGTCTATTAATCACGTCGTCGGGACGGCGATGATAATTGCTGGTTCCGGGATGTGTACCGGCGGGCGTATCAAGCACCATCTCGTCACCAATATTTCCCGCCGGGAAAGCACCATTCTTTTTGTGGGCTATCAGGCGCAGGGAACACTGGGCAAAATTATCGTAGAAGGGGAGAAGGTAGTGCGTATTCTGGGGCAGAAATACCGGGTGCGGGCGAGGATTGCTCAGATACACGGGTTTTCCGGTCATGCCGACCGGGACGGGCTCTATCGGTGGCTTGGCGGGCTGGAGAAAGCGCCCCGCCGCGTTTTCGTCACCCACGGCGATGCCGATTCCGCACGCCGCTTTGCTGATTATGTGGCGCGGGGCACCAGCTGGCCGGTAACTGTGCCGGCATATGGACAGGAAGTACAGCTGAGTTGATGTCATTGCGAATGGAGCGAAGCAAGTCCCAATAGGTAAAGAGGAAATTGATTTGCCTCCTTTCTCTGGAAGGATGGTCTTGCAATGACACGGGACAGTCTTTACAAGTAGAAACATATTGTTGTATAAAGTACGTACATGACCGGTGAATTTCGCAGTCTCCCCTCCGTGGACAGGGTGCTGTCCGATGAGCGAATCAAATCGCGGGAATCGGTTTATCCCCATGAGTTGCTCGTGAGTCTGGTGCGGGAGCAGCTTGATTCTGAACGGCGGAGAATCGCCAGCGGTAAGAAACCACACACGGCGGAAGAGATTGCTGACGGCGTTCTGGCGAATATGGGGTCTCTGGAAAAACCTTCCCTGCGCCGGGTCATAAATGCCACCGGGGTAATCCTGCACACCAACCTGGGCCGCGCTCCGTTAAGCTCCGAAGCTATCGCCGCGATGGAGACCGCCAGTCGAGGTTACTGCAACCTGGAATTCAGCCTGGAAAGCGGCAAGCGAGGCTCGCGAGATGTGCATGCTGAATCGCTGCTCTGCCGTCTGACCGGCGCGGAAGCGGCGCTGGTGGTCAACAATAACGCCGCTGCCGTGTTGCTGGGACTGACCGCCCTGGCGAAAAGGAAAGAGGTCATTGTCTCACGCGGGCAGGCAGTGGAAATCGGAGGCGGCTTCCGTGTCCCGGACGTGATGCGCCAGAGCGGCGCGAAGCTGATTGAGGTCGGCACCACCAACTGTACTTATATCGCCGATTACGAGCAGGCAATCAACGACCGCACGGCGGCGCTCCTGAGAGTGCATTCGAGTAACTTTAAAGTCGTCGGTTTTACCAACGAGGTCGGCATTGAGGAACTGGCGGCGCTGGGCAAGAAAAGCAATGTCCCGGTCTTTGACGACCTCGGCAGCGGGTGTTTCCTGGACACCGCGAAGTTCGGGCTGGCTGTTGAGCCGATGGTGCCGCAAAGTATTGCCTGCGGTGTGACGCTGGCTTTTTTCTCTGGAGATAAGCTGCTGGGCGGTCCGCAGGCGGGGATAATCGCCGGGAAGAAGGAATACATTGATAAACTGCGCCGGCATCCGTTGATGCGGGCGATGCGTATTGACAAGGTGCGGCTGGCGGGGCTGTCGGCAACTCTGCTTCACTATCTCAAAGGCGAGGCGGAAAAGAAGGTCCCCGTCTGGCGCATGATTGCCGCTCCGGTTGCGCTGATTGAGAGCCGGGCGAATCAATGGGCAAAAGCGATTGTAATGCAGGCTGAGGTAGTCCCCGGGGAGAGCATGGTGGGTGGGGGCAGCCTGCCTGGCGGGACTCTGCCGACCCGGCTCGTTGCCATCGGCAAAGGAGAGCAAACTCTGGTGCAGCGTTTGAGCCAGCAGTTGCGCCGGCAGGAAGTCCCCTTAATCGGCAGGATTGAAAATGATACTTTTCTCCTCGACCCTCGCTCTGTGCTTCCCGAGGAGGACGAAATAGTATTGCAAGCCCTGCGTGCTTTTTCTCCGGATTAGCGAGCTGAAGGAGCATCGCGAAATGTCCGAACGCCATAGCTACTGGTTGAAATGGACTTTTGCCTGCGGCGCCGGCGAGTTGATTGGCATCGGCGTGGCGGCGGGTATCTGGATGCTGCACCTCCGGCTTTTCGGCGAGCCGCAGACGCTGCCCTGGCAACTGCTGTTGATTCTGGTGATGATTCTGGCGGGCATCATTGAAGGTTCGGTCACCGGCGCTTTCCAGTGGTGGGTGCTGAAGCAAAGATTTGCCATCCTCAAGACACGCAACTGGCTTTTCGTTACCGCGCTGGGTGCGGCGGTCGCCTGGCTGTTGGGGATGCTGCCATCGACGTTCCTGTCCCAGCCGGATACCGCAGACATGGTGAAAATGGCGGTCTGGCAGACCGCACTGCTCTCGCTTGGCATGGGGATTGTCCTGGGCGCCGTTTTCGGCGCGTTTCAATGGCTGGAATTGAAAAAACACACCCCGGATGCCGCTCGCTGGATTCCGGCGAATCTTCTCGCCTGGATGGCGGGGCTGCTGGTTATTTTCCTCGGCGCTGCTTTGCCCACGGCAGATACCGCTTTACCGGTGATAATTGCCATCGGCGCCGCCGCGGGACTGCTGGGCGGTCTTGCGGTAGGGGCAATTACCGGTTTGTTTCTGGTTCAGCTAAGATATACTTAGGATAATATTTTTCGGGAGATAGCAATAGATGTTTGTTATGGGGACGGCGGGGCATATCGACCACGGTAAATCGGCGCTGGTGCAGGCGCTCACCGGCATCGACCCCGACCGGCTCAAAGAGGAAAAAGAGCGCGGCATGACCATCGACCTCGGCTTTGCCTGGCTCAAGCTGCCCGGCGGTAAAGAAGTTGGCATTGTTGATGTTCCCGGTCATGAGCGTTTCATCAAGAACATGCTGGCGGGGGTGGGGGGCATCGACCTGGCGCTGCTCGTCGTGGCGGCTAACGAAGGGGTCATGCCGCAGACGCGGGAGCATCTCGCCATTCTCGATCTGCTCAAGGTGCGCCGCGGTATCGTGGTTATCACCAAGAAGGATTTGGTGGATGACGACTTGCTCAGCCTGGTCAAAATGGAGATTGCCGAACTGCTCGCCCCCACCACTTTAGCGCAAGCCCCCGTCGTGGCGGTTTCTGCAATCACTGGCGATGGTTTGCCTGAATTACGGGAAATTATCGGTAAATTACTGGAGACAACCGAGCCGCGCAAGGATTTAGGGAAACCCCGCCTGCCCATCGACCGGATTTTCACCATCACCGGCGCCGGCACGGTGGTGACCGGTACCCTGATTGACGGTTCGCTATCCCTGGGACAGGAGGTGGAGATTGTCCCGTCGGGGTTGAAATCGCGCCTGCGCGGCTTGCAGACGCACAAGGCGAAGGTAGAATCCGCCCAGCCCGGCACCCGCGTGGCGGCGAACCTGGTGGGTGTGTCTATTGAGCAGCTCAAGCGCGGCGACGTCCTCACCAGGCCCGGCTGGCTCAAGCCGACGAGCATGTTGACCGTAAAACTGCAGCTTCTGTCATACCTGCCGCGCCCGCTGCGCCATGGTACCAGTATCAGCTTTCATTGCGGCGCCGCCGAGGCGATAGCCAAGGTGCGCTTGCTGCAAGCGGAGACCCTCAAGCCGGGGGAGTCGGCGTGGGGACAGATAATGCTTGAAGAGTCAGTAGCGGTGGTCGGCGGCGACCGCTTCATTATCCGGTCTCCGGTGGAGACGCTGGGCGGCGGTGAAATCGTGGAAGCCCATGCGGCGCGCCTGCGCCGGTTCCGGCCGGAAATTTTCCAAAGTCTGGAAGCCCGCCAAGCCGGCACCGCCGAAGAATCGGTCATGGCGCTGCTGGAGACCAAACAGCCGATGCTCCTGTCGGCGCTTCTCGCACAGAGTCACTTGCCTGAGGAAGAAGCCCGCGCGCTGATTCAAGCCCTCATCGCAGCGGGTAGAATTATCACTATCGGAACTGAAGAACAGCGCATATTGCTGACGGCAAACGGCTGGAACAACCTGGCGAAGCGGGTAGTCTCCTGGCTGCAGGACTACCACCAGAAATTCCCGGCACGCAGCGGCATGCCGCGGGTGGAGCTTGCCAGCAAGCTGAAAATGGGCGATTATTCCATTCTTGCTTTAAATAAACTCAGCGAGCAAAGGCTTATCGCCGAAGAAGTTAGTGTGATGCGTGTGCCGACCCACCAGCCTAAGCTTACCTCTGCGCAACAGGCGAAAATGGATGCCTTCCTCAAAGCGCTGGCGCAGCAGCCCTATGCGCCGCCTTCCGAGTTGATACCCGAGTCCGACCTCGTGAATCTGCTGGTCAGCCAGCGGAAAGCAGTTAAAGTGAGTGATAATATTATTTTCAGTACGGCGGCTTATGATGAAATGGTGGCGAAAATAAAGGCGCACATCAAAGAGCACGGTAAAGTGACCCTGGGTGAAGTACGAGACCTTTTCCAGACCAGCCGCAAGTATGCGCAGGCTTTGCTGGAATATCTCGATGGGCAGAAGGTGACCCGCCGTACCGGCGATGACCGGGGGCTGTACCAATAGCGGCTTTTCAGGCAAAGGAGATTGTTGCTACGCCGCGGGAGAAAAAGACAATGGACAAGAAACAGGCAATCAATGAAATCAAGACAGCACAGCGGAGTGAAATAACCGAGCACATTTTCTATAAAAAACTTGCGCGTTCCGTTAAAGATGCCCACAATAAGGAAATTTTGCTGCGTATATCACAGGATGAATTGAGGCATTATAACCTCTGGAAAAATTACACCGGAATTGTGGAAAAACCCGACTGGCTAAAAATATGGGGCTACTATCTGGTCGCTAAAGTGTTCGGTCTGATGTTCGGTCTCAAAGCGATGGAAATCGGAGAAGGCAGGGCACAGGTGAATTACCACAATATTTCCAGTATCGTACCTCAGGCTCTGGAAATAGCCAGGGAAGAAGCGGAGCACGAAGATCGGCTAATTGAGATGATTGACGAAGAGCGGTTGAATTATATAGGCTCTGTGGTGCGTGGTCTGAACGATGCCCTTATCGAGCTTACCGGCGTGCTGGCGGGCTTGACGCTGGCACTCGGAGAGCCCCGCCTTATTGCCACGGCGGGACTGATTACCGGGCTGGCGGGTTCGATGTCCATGGCGGCTTCGGAGTACCTCGCGAGTAAGACGGAAGGAGGCAGCAAAGCACCTCTGAAATCTGCCTTATACACCGGAGTGGCTTATGTTTTCACCGTTCTCTTTCTGGTGTTCCCTTATCTGGTTTTACCCAATGTTTATCTATCCATGGGTATTATGATGGTCAATGCGATTATCGTAATCACCGCATTCAATTTTTATTTCTCGGTTGCCAGAAGCCTGTCTTTCTGGACGAGGTTCTTCGAGATGGCGCTGCTGGCGATTGGAATTGCCGCAGTATCATATGGCATCGGCTTTATTGTGAGACAGGCCCTGGGGGTGGATGTCTAAAATGCCGGTAGTTCTACCAGCCGTTTTAGTGGGCGTTGTTGTATAATATTGCTATCTTGCGACGAGGAGATTGTCATGTGGGAATGGTTCACCTCCAATAGCACCTGGATTATGCTGGTTTCGGCGTTTCTTTTGGTTGCGCTGCTGGTCATGAGGGATAGAGCGTCAAAAAAGACTTCTGAAAAGGACTCGAAACTGAAGAAACCTAGTACTTATTTAACCGTCGTATTCTGGATTATCGAAGCAATTCTCCTGGCGCTGGTGGCGGCATCTCTGTGGGCGATTATCGTATCGCGCGAAGGTATTGGCACTTTGATTACGCCTGAAATGGTTACGGGATGGCTTAAAGAACATGGCAGTGCTATTTTATTTATTCTATTGCTGGGCTTGGCCTTATGGTATGGTCTGACCCGGTTCCTGCCGCCCCTGCTGACCCGTCTCATGGTGCACCCGGTGCGGGGCGAGAGCCTGGAGGGGATCAAAAAGCGGACTGCCACCCTCCGTAATGTTTTCATGAGCATCGGGAAAATAACTATCATCATCATCATTTTGTTTATGATTCTGGATGAAATGAAGATACCTATTGCTCCAATCCTGGCCGGCTTCGGTATTGCCGGTATCGCCGTGGGCTTTGGCGCGCAATACCTGATTAAAGATTTAATTGCGGGTGTTTTTGTTTTGATGGAAAACCAGTACCGCGTCGGCGATGTGGTCAAGATAGCCGATGTTTCCGGACTGGTAGAGGAGATTAACCTTCGTAAGACCGTGCTGCGTGACCTGGATGGCATTGTGCATCATGTACCGAATGGGGAAATCCGGGTTGCCAGCAACTTCACACGCCATTTCTCCAGGGTAAATCTGAATATCTCAGTCTCTTATAATACTGACCTCGACCATGCTATCAACGTCATCAACCGCGTGTGCCGCGAGATGTCTGCCGAAGATAAGTGGTCAAAGGTCATCCGGACGGTTCCCCAGGTGTTGCGGGTAGATAAATTCGGGGATTCCGGTATTGAGCTTAAAATCACTGGAGACGTTAAACCCATTGAGCAGTGGAATGTGATGGGGGAAATGCGCCTGCGGCTGAAGAAAGCGTTTGAAGCCGAAAGCATCGAGATACCATGGCCGCATATGAAGGTGTATTTCGGTAATTCTCCGGACGATGTGCGGAAGACGGGACAAAAGGATGGTTGACAATTAGCCCGCTACAGGATAAGATTACCGCACAAAGCGGCTGATTAAGGAGGGTATGATGCCAGTCTATATGATGTTGACTACGCTGACGCAGGAAGGCAGGAAGACCATCCGGGACAATCCGGAAAGAATCAAGGAAGTTGATAGAGAAGTCGAGTTGATGGGGGTGAAGATACTGACGCAGTACGCCCTGCTCGGCCCTTACGATTTTGTGAATATTGTCGAAGCGCCCAGCGATGAAATCGCGGCGAAACTGGCCATCAATCTGAGCGCCCGCGGTACGGTTAGCGCTACTACCATGCCGGCGATGTCTACCGACCGACTCATTGAGGTGTTGAAGAAGAAGACGGTGGATTGGTAGGGGGCGGGGCGCTGTTGACCATCTGATAATAATCATTCACCCAGGCGAGGAATTCTTCGGTACCGGTGAATTCGCGGTAGAAGTCCTCGGAAAACGCCACGTAAATCTCAGCGTTGAACATGCCGGACCGTTCCATGTTGGTGAACCAGTGTGCCAGCGCCTGCGGAAAGGGCTGGCTGCCGAATCCGCCCAGGGTGGCAAACGGCGTGTAATACCGCCCGGAAACATCGAAGATGGAGAGGTGCCCGCCTTCAAGAGGAATGCCTACGGCAACGTGGGCTTTGGGTACCGGGTTTTCCGTCTTAGCTCCGATAATCCAGATGGGATACTGCCTCTGGTTGTAATTAAGCAGCATGCTCACGAGCAGTGCTGAAAGGTCTTCACAGTCTCCCTGCCGGTGAAAGATAGTCTCGACGGGCAGGCGCCAAAAATCATTTTCCCAGTGCAGGGCGGCGACGCCGGCGGTCAAATCTTCGGGGAGAATGGGGGTGGGGCTGTCCTGGGTGTATTCCACATTGATTAAAACCCAGCGGTACATCTCGGTATAGTCTCTCCAGAATCTATCCGGATTGAATCCGCCAGTGATATTGTCCACGAGGGCGGCTACCGCCGGCTCATCGGGAGTGATGAACGCCCGGGCGTTCTGCCCGGTGCCCAGTCTGACATCCAGCTGCGCTTTTATCTCCGCGTAGTTCGCCAGCATCTGCTCCTGCCGGGTCAGCCGGTTGGAAAGATGTTCGTAGCGGTACAGGGCGCTGATGCTCAGGCCGATGGAGATTATCGCCACCGCCGCCAGGATGATGGTGAGCTTTTTCCGAAAATCGAAATTCATTTTATTCTGATTATATAACCGGCAGTGAAAAAAGGCTAACGGCGGAACTGGAAAATACAGAATTCGGCACCACGGCACATACGCTGCAGGAGTTTAAAGGTCAGTTTACTATCAAACTCGGCTGCCCAGGTGGAGTGGACGGTATTGCAGATGGTATCCCCAACGCGCGCGGAAACTTTTTTACGTCCGGACTTGACCTGAATATCAAAGAAGGGGCAGCGGTCGATACTAAGCTCGAAGCCGTCGTTGCCATACTTTTTCCAGTCTTTGAGATGGAAGCCTTCCAGCGCCTGCCGCGTCGTCAGACACTCGAATAGAGCTTCGACGGGACTATCAGCTTTGACCAGTGCCTTGAGTATGCGTGCCTGAATCTTAGGAAGAACTTTCCAAACGGCATCGTCAATGTCCAGAGCGGTATCGAAGCCATATTTCTCTTCCAGCTTCATGAACCACAGCCCATCTACGGTAGTGTAGCTGCGGTAGAGATATTCTGTAATTTGCTTATCAGTAAGTTTAATCATTCCGTCAGGTAAGATTCCTTAGATACTTGTGCAGATAGCGGTGCGCCAGTGCCAGAATAATGCTGGCGGTGATGACGGTCAGAAACAGGGCAGGGGAAAAACCGGTAATGGCGACGCCCAGCGCCGTACCGGAGGCGGGGGGATGTTCCGCGTCCAGCGTTACCATGAGAAACATCGAGATGCCGACTGATGCCGAGTAAACGATGACGGACGTAGCCGTCGAGGAATGCGGCAGCAGCGCGCATAGAGAGCCGGTAAGCAGGCCGATAATATGCCCGCCGACGATGCGCCGCGGCTTGGCGGTAGGGGTTGACGGTATCGTAAACACAAGGAATGCCGTTGCACCGATAGACGCCACCACCACGGCATGCTCCGCCCGCAATACTAACAGTACGATTACCAGCACGAAGGTCGCCAGAAGGCTCTGGTAAATGTAGTGCTTCCACAGCAGGCGGAATTCAGATCTTATTCTCACCCACCTGCGATGGAGATAAGACACAAACTGAGAAAGATAAGAGTAAGTCACGGTGTTAATTATACTGGGGAAAGTGAAAATAAGGCAAAGATTGGCGGGAGCGCATGGGAGTCGAACCCACCGAAGACACTGACGTGCCCCCCAACGGATTTGAAGTCCGCGAAGTCCACCGGGGCTTATGCGCTCCCGTGTGCGAACGTGAAGTACGCTCGCAATTTTCATTATAATCGCTGTCTGCGCGGGAAGCAATACGGTGTTTGCTGGCGGAACAAAGATGACATGCTATTGAAAAGAATAATAACGTAAGCTATTCTTTATTAGAGGGAATTCATATTCAATAGGAGAAATACGTTGAAGGAACAAAATTCGGAAGGTCAGAGCATTTTTGAGAAACCGTTACCGGTTATTTTGAATGAAATTCAGGAAGCCGCCGCCGACGCGCGTAAAGCCGCCGATGATGCAAAAGTTGCGGGTGAAGTGGCTGCCGAGCAGGTTATGAAGCGCCTCCGCAAACTTTTCTTAAAGATGTCGCGCGACATCACCGAGGAACTGGAAGAAATCAAGAAATAAGTCCGCTAGCCGCTTATAAGGCAGGGCTTAACTATCCGGCGGCTTCCTGAACGTCCCGCCGCTCGAAGATCTTCGCCAGCCAGATGCTCAGCTCGTAAAGGATAATCAATGGTATAGCCACCAGGCTCTGGTTGATGGGGTCGAAAGTTGGCGTGATGAGTGCGGCGAGGATGAAGGCGAAGATGATGGCGAGGCGGCGTTTCCGCGCCAGCCAGTGCGCCTTGATGATGCCGAGGCGGGCGAGGACGGTGGTCAGCACGGGCAGTTCGAAGACCAGCCCGATTGCCAGCAGCAGCCGTGTAATAATACCGATGTAGTTGCCTATCTTAATCTGCGGGGTCGCGATATCGCTGCCGAAATTGAGCAGGAACTCGACGGCGGGGGGAATGAGCACAAAGTATCCGAAGACCACGCCGCCGGCGAACATGAGGAAGACGAAAGGCATCGCGATGTAAAGGTATTTCTTTTCGCGTCTGTTCAGGGCGGGGACGATGAACATAACCATCTGGTGGACGATATAAGGCATAGCCAGCACGATACCGCCGGCAAGGCAGACGCGCATCACCGTGCCCAGCATCTCGGTCATCTCCACGAAGATAAGATTGATATTCCGCGCCGGCAGGATCAGAATCTGGAAGAGCCGCTCGTAGAAGATAAAGGAAACCGTGGTGGTTACGGCTAAGGCGATGACGATGCGGATGAGACGTTTGCGCAGTTCGTTGAGGTGACCCAAAACGGTCAGCTTGGCATCAGTCATTTTTAGTGTCGCTGCCTTTCGCGGGAGGAAGCGGAGGCGGCTTCGCCTTCTCTTCTTCCTCGATTTCCCGGGTAATCGCGCTGGTGAAGTCGGTACTGGCTTTGCGCAGGGCGCGCGCGGTCTTGCCGATGGTACGGGCGATTTCCGGCAGCTTGCCGGGACCCCAGATGATGAGGGCGATGATGAGAATGAGGAGAATTTCCCCAAAACCCATTCCGAAAAAATCCATAGTCCTTGTCTGTCAGTTTACCGGTCTAAGAAGCGGCAAATGACGGTCAGCTCTTTTCCGTCTTTTCGGGAGTGTCTTTGGGTTTTTCCTTTGATTCTTCATCCTCGCCGGACTGGGCTTTCTTGAACATGCGGATGCCTTTGCCGAGGGCGCTGCCGACCTGCGGCAATTTGCCGACGCCGAAGATGATGAGTATGATTGCCAGAATGAGGGCGATTTCCCATGGTCCCATGCGAAACGGCATTATTCGTCCCTCCTGTCTGCTGGACTGTTTAGCCTAAATTATTATATCCTTTGTATCAATAGAAGTCTAACCGTGTCTGTAATTGGGAGTTGGGGTAATAGCTTGATAAGGTCAATACATATGCTGATAATATATGCTAGTGTAGTATCTCAACGACAGCTTTACAATGGGCGACCTTAGACTCATTGTAAAGGTATTACGGTGACACTACACTAGTTATATCGTTTTGTAAGGAGGCAGGCTAATGAACGTGTTATCCATGTTTGATTTAAAAGGTGAAAAGGCAATCATTACCGGCGGCGGCCAGGGGCTTGGCCGGGAAATGGCATTAGCTCTGGCGGAAGCCGGGGCGGATATCGCTATAGCCCAGAGACGTCTGGAAGTAGCAGAAAAGACGGCTGACGAAATTAGAAAATTGGGCCGAGATGCACTTGCCGTAAGTGTAGATGTAAGTAAAACCCAGGAAGTTCAAAATATGGTTAACATAGTTAAAGCCAAGTTCGGAAAAATCGATATCTTGATTAACAATGCCGGAATCGGCCAGGGGAAATCTTTTTTGGGCATGTCTGAAGAAGACTGGGACAGTATGATAGATATCCACATGAAGGGTACTTTCCTGTGCAGTCAGATGGTCGCGCGTGAAATGGTCAAAGAGAAGAAAGGAACCATCATTAATATTTCCTCGATGAGTGGATTTATCATTAACCGGCCGCAGAAGCAGGCCCACTATAATGCAGCTAAAGCGGCCATTGCTCATTTTACCAAGAGCATCGCCATGGAATTGGCCAAGTATAATATCCGCGTCAATGCCATCGCTCCCGGTTATATGAAGACCGAGATGACGGCACCGGTGCTCAATTCTGATATGGCTAATGAATGGCTCCAGCTATCTCCGATGGGCAGGTTTGGCGAGCCGTATGAAATTAAGGGGCTGGCACTTTACCTGGCGTCCCGAGCGTCAAGTTTTATGACGGGAAGCGTAATACTTATCGACGGCGGGTATTGCTGCTGGTAAGGATTGTTCTACGCAGAAAATGCGTAAGGTCAATCATCATCTGGGCTGATCTCTTTTATACTGTCCGGACTATCTCCGGCATTTTTTGATGTAGCTTGGGGGAAAGTTCCATCCCCCACTCGATTTCCAGAATGCCCTGGGTAATCGTGATTTCGTGCAAATAACTTCAGCGCAGGTTAAGGTGGGTAAATTGTTCAATTTGATTAGTTGAAATTATCCTTCGTCTGCCTTCGTAAAAGGGAGACAAAAAAGGGATTTTTAATCGACTTGAATTTACAGGTATGGTTACATATGATATAATTTGGCAGTATAAAGAAAGATTATTTTGGAGAAGACTCGTTTGGACAAAGCTAAGAAAACAGAAATCATCGGCAACTTTAAACAGAAGGAAGGCGATACTGGTTCCACTGAAGTGCAGGTCGCGCTGCTTACGGAACGTATCAACCAGTTGACCCGGCACATGGCGGTTCAACGCCATGACTACCACACGCAGCGGGGCTTACTAAAACTGGTCGGGCAGCGCAGACGGCTGTTGTCTTACCTGAGCCGCGAGGACATGGACCGCTACAACAAGCTTATCAAGGGCCTCGGGCTGCGCAAATAAAATAAATTTAAGCCGTTTACTGGAGTAAAACACTTGCTACAACCACAATCTTTTGAGTGTACCCTCGGGGGTAGACAGTTAATTATTGAAACGGGGAAGGTGGCGGGACAGGCGGATGCGGCAGTCACCGTGACTTACGGGGAGACTGTCATTCTGGTCACCGCCTGCTATGCGCGGGGCGTGAGGGAGGGAGTCGACTTTTTACCGCTGACGATTGATTATGAGGAGCGGCTCTACGCCGCTGGTAAAATCCCGGGCGGTTTCATCCGCCGGGAAGGACGCCCCAGCCAGGAAGCTATCCTGGCCTGCCGCCTCACTGATCGTCCTATCCGTCCTCTGTTGCCTAAGACCTGGCGCAATGAAATTCAGCTCATCACCACCGTCCTTTCCGTCGACCAGGAAAACGAGCCGGACGTTATGTCCGTTATCGGTGCTTCTGCCGCATTGACGCTGTCACCCATCCCGTTTGATGGGCCGGTAGGCGCGGTGCATGTAGGCTATATCAACGGAGAGATGGTGCTTAATCCCACATCGCAACAGCTTGCCGAAAGCAAAATGGACGTCATTGTCGCTAGCACCAGAGACAAGGTAATCATGCTGGAAGCGGGCGCCAGCGAGGTCCCGGAAGACATTATCAATCAAGCAATACGCTTCGGGCATGAAGCCAACCAGGACATTATCCGGCTGCAGGAGCGTCTGCGGCAAACCTGCGGCAAGACCAAGCTGCCGGTGCCCGGAGGTGTCCTGAGTGAAGAAGTTATCCGTGAAGTGGCAGCGGTACTGGGTGATCGGCTGCTCCCGGTGCTGGCGGATTCCGATAAGGCGCTCCGCGAAGAAGCCCTGCGTAAACTTAATGCCGAGCTTATCGAAAAGCTGGGTACCAAGTATACCGAGGCGGTGATTGCCGCCGCGCTGGACAAGCAGATCCATAGCGAAGTGCGTAAGGCAGTCCTAGACCGCGGCTGGCGGGTGGGCGGGCGCGCTATCACCGAAATTCGTCCCATCAGCAGCAACGTCGGTATCCTGCCGCGCACACATGGCTCGGCGCTGTTTACCCGCGGGCAAACGCAGGTATTGAATATCGCCACGCTTGGTTCGATGGGAGAAAGCCAGCAGCTTGACGGGTTGGGACTGGAAGAGACCAAGCGTTTCATGCACCACTATAACTTCCCCGGCTTTTCCACCGGAGAGGTGAGGCGTACCGGGTCCCCGTCACGCCGTGAAATCGGTCATGGCGCTCTGGCGGAACGCGCATTGTCTCAGGTGATTCCTTCCGAAGCTGATTTCCCGTACACTATCCGTCTCGTTTCTGAGGCACTCAGTTCCAGCGGCAGCACCTCCATGGCGAGTGTTTGTGCCGGTAGTCTGTCCTTGATGGATGCCGGCGTGCCGGTCAAAGCGGCGGTCGCCGGAATTGCGATGGGACTGGTTACCGATGACGCCGGCAGGTGGGTCGTCCTGACCGATATCGAAGGCTGGGAGGATGCCCACGGCGATATGGACTTCAAAATTGCGGGTACCCGTAATGGTATTACCGCAATCCAGATGGATACCAAGCTCCAGGGTATCACCATGGAAGTAGTTGATAAGGCGCTTGCTGACGGCAAGGCCGCGCGCATGGTGATTTTGGACAAGATGCAGGCGACGATAAGCGCCAGCCGTCCCGAAGTCAGCCAGTATGCGCCGCGCATGCACAAGATGAAGATTAACCCGGATAAGATTGGCGCGGTCATCGGCACCGGCGGCAAAACTATCCGCTCCATCATTGAGCAGACCAAGACCACCATTGATATTGAAGATGACGGCACCGTGATTATCGGCTCGACCGATGCATCGTCCGCGCAGCGGGCAATCGAGATTATTGAGGGGCTGACCCGCGAGCCGGAAGTCGGCGCGACCTTTACCGGCAAAGTGAGCCGGATACTGGAATTCGGCGCCATGGTGGAAATTTTACCCGGCAAGGATGGGCTGGTGCATATCAGCGAGCTCGCCGATCACCGGGTTAACAAGGTCGAAGATGAAGTGAAAATCGGCGATGAGGTTACCGTCAAGGTAATCGGCATCGATAATCTGGGCAGGGTCAACCTGTCCCGGCGGGCGGTCTATGCCGGCGAGTCCGGTGTTGCGGAAGCCGCCGAGCGTGCCGCCAAGAGAGCCAGCGCCCCACGCCGCCCATCTTTCGGCGGCGGCAGCCGTCCTCGCCGTTCTGACGATGACCGGCGTCCTCCGCAGCGGGACAGGCGACCTCCCTTTCGCTAGCGCTTGAGATTCATTTATATTGAATTGAAGGAACTGCTGCTATGGAGCCAATCAAAGTAGTTGTGCACGGCGCTGCCGGTAAAATGGGGCAGGAGGTCATCAGGGCGGTTACTGCCGACCTTGCCACGAAGCTGGTCGGTGCGGTTGATGTCAAGCCCATTGGTGGTGTTCTTACTTTAGCTGATGGCTCGTCGGTGCCCTTCGCTGCTGACCTGGCGGGAATCATTTCTGCCACGAATCCTGATGTGGTGGTCGACTTTTCCAATGCCAGGGCGGTCATGCCGCTGGTGCACCTCGCCGGGGAAAAGAGGGTGAACCTGGTAATCGGTACAACTGGAATCACCGCCGACCAGATCAAGGAAATCGAGCGGGAAGCATCAGCGAATAAAATCGGCATTGTGCTGGCTTCCAACTTCGCGCTGGGTGCGGTCATGATGATGCACCTGGCTAAAATCGCCGCGAAATACCTGGACTATGCGGAAATCATCGAGCTGCACCACGACAAGAAGGCAGACGCGCCTTCCGGCACGGCTTTAACGACTGCCCGTTCAATGGCATCCTCGCGTGGCAAACCTTTCATCCAGCCGTCTGCCAAAGAAAAATTCGAAAGCCGCGGACAGACGGTAGAAGGGATTGCTCTGCATAGCGTACGCCTGCCCGGACTGCTGGCGCACCAGGAAGTGCTCTTCGGTGCTGCAGGGCAGACCCTGAGCATCCGCCACGATACTATCAGCCGGGAATGCTATATGCCGGGCGTTTTGATGGCAATCAAAGAGGTGACCAGGCGTAAAGGTCTGATTTACGGGTTGGATAATCTTTTAGGTCTGGTATAATCATATTAAACAGGCTGGAGCCGGGAGAAAGACAATGAAAGAACTGGGACGATTGATAACCGCCATGGTGACCCCATTTACGGAAAGCGGCGCAGTAGATTATGAGCAGGCGAAAAAGCTGGCACTGGCGCTGCTCGCTTCGGGGAGCGACGGGCTGGTAGTCGTCGGCACGACCGGCGAATCGCCGACGCTGGTCCGGGAAGAAGAGCTCAAGCTCTTTGCCGAAATCAAGAAGGCGGTCGGCAAGAATGGTTCAGTCATCGCCGGCACCGGCAGCAACAGCACTGCCGAGGCGGTAGAAGCGACGCAGGAAGCCGAGAAAATCGGTGTCGATGCCTGTCTGCTGGTGGTGCCCTACTACAATCGCCCTACCCAGGAAGGCTTATACCAGCATTTCAAGACCATCGCCCAGAGCACAAAGCTGCCCTGCATCCTCTATAACGTGCCCTCGCGCACCGTCGCCAACCTGGACGCCGAGACCATCATCAGGCTCAGTCAGATTGATAATATCATCGGACTGAAAGAAGCCAGCGCCAACATGGAGCACGTGTCCAAAGTAATCACCGGTGCGAAGAAAGGTTTCTTAATCTGGAGCGGCAATGATGGCGATACCTTCCCCATTATGAATATGGGTGGCTACGGCATCATCAGCGTTATCTCTCACCTGGTCGGCAAACAGATTAAAGATATGATTAACTACATCGTCAGCGGCAAGACCGCCGAAGCTGCCGCCATCCATCACCGCCTTATGCTGATGGTCAAGGCGATGTTCATCGTCTCCAATCCCAGCCCGGTGAAATACGCGTTGAACCAGATTGGCTTCCGCGTGGGCAAGCCGCGCCTGCCGCTGGTGGAGCCGGACGAAAAATCGGCGGCGTTCATCAAGGAAACCCTGAAGAAGTTCACCATTGATTTGCCGGTAAAATAAGACGAGGCAGACTCAAAAACAGAGGGGGCAGAATTTTCTGCCCCCTCTGTTTTTATTGGTTGATGTGAGATGCGGATGAAATTCCCTTTCTCTCCATACTGACGGTTAAGTAAGCTCAACAATTTTATATCTTTCTACGCGCCTTTCTTTCGGAAATAGTACTTTAATTGCATAGCGAACTGTGAGCAAGGAATCGACGAGAATCCCTATGCTGAAAAGTGCCAAAATAGACGTGAATGTTGGTGACCATAGCCCTGCTAAATAGGCTGTAAAAGCAATAACATAAACTGTTCCATTAGTAATTATCGACTGATAAGCCTGATATTGAGTTTTCCCGACACCGTAGAAGATGCTATCTGTAATGGTATTAAGTGCGAATAGAATATAAGGGAAAATCAATATTCCCATAGCCTTTGTTGAGAAGCTGACAATCTCTTGATTAGAGTTTAGAAATCCTGCAAAAAGACCCCAAAACGGCAAAAATGTTAGCCAGAGAATTGTTATAAACCCTCCAACAATTAGAGACGCATACCACAAGGATCTAACCTTATTAATGTTCGCTGAGTTATTAGCATCAATACTTTGGCGCTCTCAGAAATAGCAAGAATGGGCACTAGCAGGAAACTCCAGAAAATATGCATCGTCAGATAATATCCACCGATAGAATTCGCCCCCAATAGGTTAAGCAGCCTGACAATCATAAAAAAGTAGGCGACGTTCCTGATTAGGCTATCTAATCCCGACCATATTCCTACTCTGAGATAAGTCCTCCAATCTTTTAGTGTGAAGAATGACTTTAAGCTATTTAACTTATCGAAGGCGAAAGGTTTTATGAGTATCAAAGCTGTAATTAATAATAATAGGCTGGACAACACATCCGCCCAGGCAACTCCCAATATTCCTATATCGAGAGAAAATGAATACCCGCCATAAAAGAGGCTATCCAGAATAAAGCGATAAACCACCTGCATTATCGCGAGGATAAAGATAATCCTCTTACGATTTATGGTCTCGACAATAACTACAGACGCAGCACTTAATAAGAATACTGGGATGCCGGCGGTTTTTATCTTCAGGAACGTTGATGTCGTTTCTCGTATAGTTTCAGGTGTCCCAATAATTGTAACGAAATGAGAGGATATAAGAAAAAGTGTTACAGAGAGGACGATAGAAAAGAAGAATATCAAGGTGATTGATGTTCTAATAGGGTAGCCGGGCCCTTGTTTATTTTGTATTCCCATGCCAACGAAAAAGAATATAGCAAGGACGAATGTTTCCTGTACTACCTCGAGTAATAACTCAATGAATTGCCATTGGGCAACGGTAGCTAAGGCATTAATATCTGGAATCACGTTCCCAATCAAGTACACGCTGTAAGAACGGTAAAACTGAGGCAATGCCATGTACAAGAATATGAGAAAGAAAAGCCTGAGGTCCCACTGCCTGAGAAGCGTAACACTGTAAGATAGAGGCTTCATTTTGCAGATGATTATAGTTCATGCCGAATGGAAAAACAAGAGTCGAACCGTACAACAATACGTCGGGTTAGGAACTTCCGTCTCGCAATGACAGTTGTTCTACTGCGGCAATATATTTATCTTGTGGATGGTCTGCTCGCGGCGCATACCCACGGAAATTATGCTCGCCGGACAGCCGATAACTTCTTCCAGACGTTTGACATAACGGCGGGCATTCTCCGGCAGGTCTTCAAAATGGCGGGCATCATTAGTCGAGGTCTGCCATCCGGGTACTTCCTCGTAAATCGGCTGGCATTTTTCCAGCTCGGCGATGCTGGCGGGAAACTCATGGATGGTCTTGCCGTTTAGCCGGTAAGCGGTGCATATCTTGAGCGACGGTAGACCGTCCAGTACATCGAGGCGGGTGATGGCAGCGGTGGTGAAGCCGTTGATAATTGTGCTGTAGCGGGCGGCGACCGCATCGAACCAGCCGCAGCGCCGGGCACGGCCTGTGGTCGTGCCGTATTCGTGACCGCGTTCGCGTAAAGCGTTGCCCATTTCATCCTTTAGTTCGGTGGTCATAGGACCGCCGCCGACGCGGGTGCAGTATGCCTTGAAGATGCCCAGTACATGCGTTATCCGGCTGGGGCCCAGACCGGCGCCGGTGCAGGCGCCGCCGGCCATCGGGGAAGATGATGTGGTGTAGGGATAAGTACCGAAATCGGGGTCGAGCATCGTGCCCTGAGCGCCTTCCATCAGTACCCATTCCTTGCGGTCCAGCGCCGCTTCCAGCATGGTCACGGTGTCCCGCACGTAGGGTGCCAGGCGCTCGCCATACTTGATGTACTCGTTATAGACTTCATCCAGCGCAAGAGGCTTGACATTAAATATTTTCGTCAGGATATTGTTCTTATATTCGAGGACGGGGCGCAGACGCTCCAGTAAGCCGTCTTTATCCAGCAGGTCGCCTACTCTGATGCCCATCCGCGCTATCTTATCGGCATAAGCCGGCCCGATACCCTTACGGGTCGTGCCGATTGCTTTACCGCCCCGCACCTCTTCTTCCAGACCGTCAAACAGGATGTGGTAAGGCATGATAACATGGGTGCGGTTGCTGATGAATAATCGCGAGGTATCCACGCCGCGACTTCTAATCAGGTCAATCTCCTTGAGCAACACATCCGGCTTAATGATGGCGCCGTTGGCAATCACACAGGTGGCTTGCGTGGAGAAAATCCCCGATGGCACAAGATGCAGTCCGAATTCGCCGTACTGGTTGACGACCGTATGCCCGGCGTTATCGCCGCCGGAAAAGCGTACCACCATCTGTACCTTTTCCGCCAGCATATCCACGATTTTGCCTTTTCCTTCATCACCCCATTGTGCCCCGATAACTGCGATAACCGGCATACTTCCTCCCGTCAGTTAAGTCTCCCAACTGCGCGCGCCAGTACTTTGCTTCTAAATTTACTGGGCGCAGGAACCCGTTTATTTCAGGTGTTCCGGGTCTGTCGATAGGCGTGCCACAGCCGCTGTCCCGCCGTGAAAAAGCTGAACAGGGCGATAATGACCAGCGCGATGACCAGGACGTAATCAAACTGGCTCAGGAGCAGTCCCAGCGCCAGCACGATGACCCTTTCGGCACGGGTGAACAGCCCTACCTTGCAATCGATACCGATACCTTCCGCGCGGGCGCGGAGATAGCTGACCATCAGCGAGCCGACCAGCGTGAGACCGACCAGCAGGCTTTCCGCGACCATGCCCTGACTGGCGAAGGGTACCAGGATACCCAGCATCAGGGCGGCTTCAGAAAGGCGGTCCAGCGTCGAGTCCAGCACGGCGCCGAAACGGGTGGTCTGGTTGGTCAGACGTGCCAGAGCGCCATCCAGCATATCAAGGAAACCCGCCGCCAGCACAATAATTCCGCCGATGAAGAATTCCCCCGTTGCAATATATACGGCCGCCAGCACCGTCACCAGAAAGCCGATGATGGTAACGGCATTGGGCGTTAATGGAGTACGCGCCAGCAACCGTACAATCGGTTCCGTGAAATACTGTTGCAGGTTTTTCCGGATATCGGTGTTTTTATTTGCCATATTTAATCTCAGTTGCCACTTTCTCTTTATTTTTGAATTCTGGTGTCTTTATGGGTCGCGGACTTCTGTAAAACCGCTTTCTGGTAAACCTCGACCAGCCGGTGTGTGATATTATTCCAATCGTAGCGCAGCGCCTTTTCCCTGCCGTGAGCCGCCAGCTTTTGCTGTAATGCCGGGTCGGTCAGGACGCGGCGCAGGGCTTCCGCGAGTTTTACGGAATTGCGCGGAGGCACCAGCAGCCCGTCTTCACCATCGCTGACGACGGTGGCATAACCCTCGATGTTTGAGGCTACCAGCGGCTTGTTGGTAGCCATCGCCTCCAGCAGGACGATGCCGAAGCTCTCCCAGCCGGTTGCCGGGGCGCAGACCACGGTCGCGCTTTTATAATAGCGGGGCAAATCGTCAAAAGAAACATAACCGCGGAAGACGACATCGGTCAGGCGGTTTTTTGCCACCCGTTTTTCATACTTGTGGCGCAAGCGGACGCCCGGCCCAACGATGATGAGTCTGGTGTTGGGGAAATCCGGCTTCAACATCCGGTAGGCATCGAGCAGATAGTCCACGCCCTTGCGCTTTTCCAGCCGCCCGACGAAGAGGATGTTCAGTTTGCCGTCGTTAAACTCATCGAGGGGGGCGACGTCGGGGTGGAAGTGGTTGGTATCAATGCCGTTGGGGAGAATTGTATATTCGCCGGGGAAATACTTGGAGATATAGCCCAGGGCGGGCGGCGAAACCGCGATTTTAGCATCGAGTTTGCGGTACCATTTTTTCAGGAAAAACTTGCCGACGGGGGTACAGATATTATACCAGGGCTTGCCGCCGGAGGCGTGGAACGTCCCTACGGCGGGGGTCTCGGTCAGGCGCAGTACGGTTGTGCATAGCATCGGCATAAACGGCTCATGCAGGTGTATAATATCAAAGTGTTCCCGCTCCAGTATCTGCTTCACCTTGGTGGCAATCCACGGGGAAATGGTAATGCGTGCCACCGAGCCGCTGGCGGGGAGAGAGCGTGGTTTGCCGACGGGGATAAAGCGCTCGCCGAAGTCAACCACCGAGCGTGACGCCGGGGCAATAATCTTTACTTCGTGGCCCATCCGGGTCAGGTGATGCTCCAGACAGGAAATATGGTTCACCACGCCACCGGGATAAGCAAAGTCATAGGGTGAAACCAGCGCTATTTTCATCTGGTATCAGCGTTGTCCGGGTGCCCCGGAGTCTATTTGTTGGTAGCCTTCTTCGCCGGGCTGATTTTCGGTGCCGTCAGAGCGTTGGTTTTAATAAACTCCTCGGTCAGGCGGTGTGCTTCGTCATCGGAATACTGGACGGGCGGCGACTTCATGAAGTATGATGCTGGCCCTTCCAGGGCACCTTTCAAGCCCTTGTCCATGCCGAGCTTGATGCAGCGCAGGGCATCGATAACGACGCCGGCGGAGTTGGGACTGTCCCAGACTTCCATCTTAACTTCCATATTGAGGGGTACGTTACCGAAGGTCGTGCCTTCCATCTTGATAAAGCAGAACTTGCGGTTATCCAGCCAAGGAATATAATCGCTTGGTCCGACATGGATGTTTCTGGGGTCGATTTGATAATCAAGCTGTGAAGTGACCGCATTGGTCTTGGATATTTTCTTGGACTCAAGACGCTCGCGCTCCAGCATGTTGAGGAAATCAGTATCGCCGCCGACGTTCAACTGATAGGTGCGCTCCAGCTTAACGCCGCGGTCGCGGAAAAGCCGGGTGAGAATACGGTGGGTGATGGTGGCGCCTACCTGGGATTTAATATCATCGCCGATTACCGGCAACCCGCGGTCGGCGAAGCGTTTCTGCCAGTACTTCTCACGGGCGATAAAGACCGGGATACAGTTGACCATGCCGCAGCCGGCTGCCAGTATCTGCTCGATGTACCACTTGGTGGCTTCTTCGCTGCCGACTGGCAGGTAGTTCAATACGACGTCAGTCTTGGTTTCCTTGAGGATTTTGACGATATCCGCGGTGGGGCCGGGGGATTTTTCTATAATCTGAGAGAGGTATTTGCCCAGTCCGTCATGCGTCATGCCGCGGTTGACCTTGACGCCGAGGTTGGGTACATCGCAGAACTTGTAGGTGTTGTTCGGGTAAGTGAATATTGCCTGCGAGAGGTCCTTACCCACCTTGTTCTTATCAATATCGAAGGCGGCGACGAAGTTGATATCGCTGATGTGGTATCCGCCCAGGTTGACGTGCATTAGTCCCGGGACGGACTCATCTTCTTTAGCGTTGCGGTAAAAGTGGACGCCCTGGACCAGCGCGGAACAGCAGTTGCCGACTCCAACAATAGCTACGTTTATCTTGCCCATGATTTAACGCTCCCTCGTAAAATTAGTTTTTTGTGATTGCCCGGCGGATATTGCCTGAGCTGCCGGGCGGCAGAGTTGTATTAGTTTTATTACTTTATTGGCAGGTTTATCCAATTCTAAAAAGTTTAGTTCCGCAGGTGGGGCAGACGCCGCGGGTGGCGGGGCGGCCGTTCTTCAGGGTGACTTTCTGCGGGCTCTTGATTTCTTTCTTGTTACGGCACTTAAAGCAATATGCTTGCACTTTTTCCTCCTTGTGACATCCGATGCACTATACCCCATTGAGAGCTAGCTGTCAAGCGCAGAGCGTGTTCTGTCCGATAATTGGATGACTGGGGGAGGGGGGCTTGTCAGCCTATCCCATGGCCTCTTTCCATCCGGAACTTCTAAGGTTCCGAATTCCTGCTGGCTGGAAAGGAGAAGTGAAAGAAGCAGAAGGGATTTCGCTCTTTCTCTTAAAACCCTTCCCCAGGCTCCGTTAGTCTAATTTCAGGATTACTATTAGCTGCCGAATTTTGAGCAAGAGATTAAGTGGGTCAGGTATATTATATTGTAATCCCTGAGACTGATTAGTGATGAACTAACAGAAAACCTTTTTCGGCTGCCAGGTTGCCTTCTCTGCATCATAGCGAAGCACCGCCAGGAAGTCACCATCGAGCGTGTAAACGCGGCAAAGACTTTCCGGGGTGGGAGTAGTGCCCTCACCGGGAGTGATAGCTTTGCCGCTTTTAATGGCTTGTGCGGTAGCCGAATCTACCACCATCGCCGGCAGTTCAAGAAGTACGGAATCGATGGAATAGGTAAAGTCATGCCAGTAGCCGCCGCGGCAGGCTTCTTCCAGAACGGGCAGGGTTATGGCGTTCCCGATATCGAAAATGCCGTAGCGGGTGCGTTCCAGATTCTTTAAATGGGCGCCGCAACCCAGTCTTTGCCCTAAATCGTGGGCGAGCGAGCGGATATAGGTGCCTTTGCTGCATTCTACTTCGATGGTGACCAGCGGCAGCTGCCATCCGGTAAGACGGAGTCGGTAGATTTCCACGTTACGGCTCGCTCTTTCAACAGTGATTCCGGCGCGCGCCAGTTGATACAGCGGCTTGCCGTTGCGCTTGAGTGCGCTGAACATCGGCGGTGTCTGTTCGATAGTGCCAACGAAGGAGTCCAGAGCCATTTGGCACAGCTCGCGAGTGATGGCGGAGGCATCGCCTTTCCCGGTCACTTTGCCGCTGGCGTCGTAGGTGTCGGTGGTGGTACCCAGTTCGATCACGGCATGATAGGTCTTGGCGGCATCGGCGAGGAATTCAACGATGCGGGTGGCTTGCCCCGTACAGAGGGGCAGGACACCGGTGGCATCCGGGTCCAGCGTGCCGGCATGCCCCACCCGCTTTTCCCCGCTGAGGCGTTTGACTGTTGCCACCACCGCATAGGAGGTCATACCGGCGGGTTTATTGATATTCAATATAGCTTCCATGTTTATCAATGAAAACTAAAAATGCCATTCCCGCCTTCGCGGGGATTCGGAAAGGGACGGGGATGTTTGGATGATTGGGTCAAGCACGACCATGACAAAGCCATGCTACTATTCTTGGCGCTCGGAGTTGACCCTGTCAAGCAGTTGGGTGATATGATCGGCGCGCTCCATCGAATCGTCCCAGTGGAAGCTCAGGTCCGGGATAATCCGCATGCGCAGGCTTTTAGTCAACTCCCGGTGCAAAAATCCGGCAGCGGCAGTTAAAGCCTTGAGGATATTCTGTCTTTCTTCCTCACTGCAAATGCAGCTGACGAAAACCCGGGCGTGTTTCATATCCTGTGATGTTTCGACATCTGTAATCGAGACCAGACTGTTCAGGCGCGGATCTTTTACCTCGCGCTGGATCAGTTCGCTGATTTCTGCCCGGATAAGATGATTGACGCGTTCAATGCGGTGTGACATGGTTCCAGCGGCTCAGGCTAGCGGCTGACCTGCTCTATTTTGTAAAATTCCAGAATGTCACCGGCCTGGAAACTATTGAAGCCTTCCACACCGATACCGCACTCGTAGCCGGTCGCTACTTCCCGAACGTCATCCTTGAATCGTTTGAGGCTGTTGACGGTAGAATCAATGAGTATCTCTTTGCCGCGCCGTACTCTGACCTTGCTGCCGCGGGTGACTTTGCCTTCGGTAACGTAGGAACCGGCGGCTTTAGCGCCCTTGCCTGCGGAAAAGACCGCCCGCACCTCGGCGCGTCCTTCGATAACTTCGGTATAGGTCGGTTCCAGCATGCCTTTGAGCGCCTTCTCCACGTCATCAATCAGGGAATAGATGATGTTGTAAGTGCGGATATCGGTACCCCGTGTCCCGGCAAGTCGGCGTGCGCCTTCATCCGCAGTGACACCGAAGCCTATAATCAGACCGTTGGAAGCCAGGGCGAGCATGACATCATTTTCGGTGATGTTGCCTGTTGCGGCATGGATGATTCTTACTTTGACCTCTTCCGTGCCGAGGCGCTCCAGCGAGGTACGTATGGGATCGAGGCTGCCCTGGACATCGGTCTTGAGGACGACATTCAACTCTTTAATCTTGCCGGCGCTGATTTCGTCATAAATATTGGTCAGGCTGATTGCTTTACCGGACTCTTTCGCCTGATCCGTCTTGTTCTTCGTCACCAGTATTTGCGCCAGCTTTTCGTTGGCGACTGCGGATAGGGTATCTCCGGCGCGCGGCACCCCGTTGAGACCAAGAATCTCTACGGGGGTAGCGGGCGGCGCTTTCTTGACCTGCTTGCCCGCCTGATTTAGCATGGCTCTTACTCTGCCGGACATTGTGCCGACGACTACCGTATCGCCCACCTTGAGTGTGCCGGACTGCACCAGGATGCGGGCAATCGGCCCGCGTGACTTATCCAGTTCGGCTTCAATGACAACACCGGAGGCAGGGAGATTGGGGTTTGCCTTGAGCTCCAGCATTTCCGCTACGAGCAGGACGTTTTCCAGCAGGTTATCAATGCCGGTTTTTTCTTTGGCGGAAATCGGCACGGCGATGGTATCGCCGCCCCATTCTTCAATGACCAGTCCGTTTTCGGTAAGTTGCCTCTTGACCTGGTCCGGGTTAGCGTTGGGCATGTCAATTTTATTAATTGCCACCACGATAGGCACACCGGCGGCTTTGGCGTGGTTGATGGCTTCGATAGTCTGGGGCTGTACGCCGTCATCGGCGGCGACCACCAGGATGGTAATATCGGTTATCTGGGCGCCGTGGGCGCGCATGGCGGTGAAAGCCTCGTGCCCCGGCGTGTCCAGGAAGGTGATGCGGTTCTCGCCTAGCGTAACCTGGTAAGCGCCGATGTGCTGGGTAATGCCGCCGGCTTCCGTGGCGGCGACGTTAGCCGAACGGATGGCGTCGAGAAGCTTGGTCTTGCCGTGGTCGACGTGTCCCATGACGGTTACCACCGGAGGGCGCGGCACCAGTCCCGTAGCGGCTTCCCCCTGGAGCTGGGCGGCTTTGCGGGCGGCAGCGAGTGCCGCCAGGCGCTTGCCGGGCGCCTTGGGCTGCGGTTTTGGTTCAAAACCCAGACCGCGCGCGACATTGGCGGCGGACTCATAATCAATCACCTGGTTGATATTAGCCATGATGCCGCTGCGCATCAGTTGCTTGATAATCTGAATGGAGTTGACATTGAGCATGTCCGCCAGCTGCCGGACATTAACGGATGCCGGCAGTTCCACCTGCGGCGCGTTCGCCGCTGGCGGGGTGGCTTTGCCCTTTTCCCCGGCAGTTTCCATGGTGTTTTCCGGCTTGTTTACCATAATTTTATCAGGCTCCTTTGAGGAGTTCCTTTACCTGACTCAGTAATTGCTCTCTTTCCTGGTTGCTCAGCTTGCTTTTCAGGGCGTTTTCCAGCCGGTTTCCCTTGAGTCCGGCTTCCCAGCATTCCGGCAATCGGCAGAAGTAAGCCCCTCGCCCCGCCTTTTTCCCGGTGGGGTCGATTTCAATGGCACCGTCCGGAGTGCGTACTAATCGCAGGAGTTCCCGCTTGGCTTTTACCTTGCGGCAAGCCAGACAGGTCCGTTGCGGAGCGCGCTTGACGGTAGCCGGCATATCTTAAAATTCCTCTTCTTCCTCCGGGACTTCAACAACCTCGCGGCGTTTTTTCTTGGGCTTGGCTTCCTCGCCCTCGCGGTAGCCCTTCTTCTTTTTACCCTTAACGGCTTTGGTACTGGGTTTCGGCGGCAGCGGCGCCAGGATATCTTCGGCGAAGCGCAGTTGTGTTTTTTCTTCCCTGACCGGAACAGGTGGCTTTAAGACAAAGGACACCGCCGGAATTTCTTCAGCCGGCGCGGCTGGCGCAGCTTCCACAGCAACGGGGATTTCGGCGACTTCCGCGGGCACCGTCTCAACTGCGGGCGCTTCAACGGCCTCCGGTACGGCTTCTGCGGCAGGTTTGGCGGGCACCGGTTTCTCCGCTTCCGCGGCGGAAGAACTCTTAATATCTATCTTCCAGCCGGTCAGCTTGGCGGCTAGCCGGGCGTTTTGTCCTTCTTTGCCGATGGCCAGGGAAAGCTGCTTGTCCGGCACGATCACCGTGGCAATTTCGGTGGCTTTGTTGGTCTCGACCGAAATAATGTGCGCCGGGCTCAGGGCGTTGGCGATAAAGACGGCAGAATCTGGGTGCCACTGGATAACGTCGATTTTTTCGCCGTTGAGTTCCTTGACGATGTTCTGGATACGTATGCCGCGCAGCCCGACGCAACAGCCGACCGGGTCGACGCCTTCCTGGCGCGCCGCTACGGCAATCTTGCTGCGGAAGCCGGCTTCGCGGGCGATGGCTTTGATTTCTACCGTTCCGCCGTGTACCTCGGGGACTTCAATTTCAAAAAGCCGGCGCAGCAGGTCGGGGTGCGACCGTGATACCATTACCTTGGGGCCTTTGCCCGTGCGTACGACCTGCAGGATAACCACCTTAAGCCGCTGTCCCGCCCGGTAGCGCTCGGTGCGCACCTGTTCAGCGGCAGGCAATACTCCCTCCGTCCGTCCCAGGTCGACTATAATTTGTCCCGGCTCCATACGCTGCACGACGACAGTCACGACGTCGCCTTCACGGCTGGTGAACTCCTCATAAATAGCGCTGTATTCCGCTTCGTTGAGGCGCTGCAGGATAACCTGTTTGGCGGTCTGCGCGGCGATACGTCCGGCGTTCTGCGGGGTATCCTCTACCATGACGGTATCGTCAATCTTCAAATCAGGTTTAATCCGGCGCGCTTCATTCAGGGTAATTTCACGGCGCGTGTCGGTCACCTTTTCCACCACCGTTTTTTCCGCCCATACTTCCACCTTACCGCTGTTCGGGTTAATCTTGACGGCGATATTCTGGTTAAGGGCGAAACTTTCTTTACGATAGGCGGAGACCAGCGCCGATTCTATCGCCGTGATAACTACCTCCGCCGGCAGGTTCTTCTCAGCAGAAAGCTGAGTGAGAGCGAGCATGAAGTCACTCTTCATCCCGAATCACGCCTCCCTAACTATTACTGCGCAACAAAAAAGCGGGTATGAAACCCACTTTCAAGAAACGACTAGATTACTTACTAGTATAGCACAGGCAACGGCAAGCCGCAATACACCCGCTCGCCTAGAAATCCCTGTTTTAGTAGGTTATAATGTAATGTTAGCCTGAATGACGGGAAGGTTATGAAAGTTTATCTAGGGATTGATGTCGGTTCGGTAACGACCAAACTGGCGGCGCTTGATGAGGGGAAGAGATTGGTCGCCAGTGTTTACCTGCCCACCGCCGGTAAGCCGGTGTTGATGGTACAGGAGTGTCTGAAGCGGTTGCGGCCGCAGTTGCTGCCGGATGCGGAGATTTATGGTGTGGCGGCGACAGGCAGCGCCCGCTACCTGGCGGGGGTCCTCATCGGCGCGGACCTGGTCAAGAATGAGATTACCGCTCATGCGGTGGCGGCGCTGTATTACGTTCCTGATGCTCGAACCGTAATCGAGATAGGCGGACAGGATAGCAAGATTATTATTATTAAAGACGGCGTGGTGACCGATTTCGGTACCAATAACGCCTGCGCCGCCGGCACCGGCAGCTTTCTTGACCACCAGGCGCAGCGCCTGGGCATGAGCATCAAGGAGTTCAGCCGGAGCGCGCGGCTGAGCAGGAATCCCGTACGTATCGCCGGGAAATGCACCGTCTTTGCTGAATCGGACATGGTACATAAACAGCAGATGGGGCACCGCACCGAGGATATTGTGTATGGTCTTTGCCAAGCCCTGGTGCGCAACTATATAAGCGGAGTGGCGGCGGGCAAGCCCATTGAGCCGCCGGTGGTCTTCCAGGGCGGCGTTGCTTTCAATGAAGGTATGGTGCGGGCTTTTCGGGAGGAACTGGGACAGGGTGTTGTTATCCCGCTTCATCATGAGTTGATGGGCGCCATTGGTGCCGCTTTGCTGGTACAGGAGAAGATGTCCGGTAAGGCGGTAGGTAGCTGTTTTAAAGGTTTTAGCGTGAGCAACGTTCAATATCAGACGTCTGCGTTCGAGTGTCATTCCTGCCCCAATCTATGTGAGTTGGCGCAGGTTACCCGCGAGGGGAAGGTGCTGGCACGCTGGGGCGGGCGCTGTGATATCTGGGAGAGAGCTCCAGGCTCGGAATCTTAACTAAGGAAAAAGCAATGATAATAGCGGTCGATGCGGCGGGTGGGGATTACGCTCCACATGAAATAATTAAAGGGGCAATCAAGGCTGCCCAGGAGTTCGATGTTGAGATTGCGCTGGTGGGGCGTAAGAATGTCCTGCGGGTGATGCTCGATAAAGACAAAGCGGCACGTAAGCTCAATATCAACATTGTGGAAGCCAGTCAGGTTATTGCTTTTGATGAGCACCCCATGAAAGCAGTCAAGAACAAGCCGGACTCGTCCATCGTGGTGGGGATCAATCTGGTCAAGAATGGTGAAGCGGATGCTTTCGTTTCCGCAGGTAGTACCGGTGCCGTATTCTGCGCCGCGATGCTCAGCCTGGGGGTAAAGCAGGGGGTAGAACGCCCGGCCATCGGCTGTCTTTTGGATGCGCTATCTTCCTATCCGGCTTTGCTGGTGGATGCCGGCGCCAATGTGGAATGCCGTCCCCAGCATTTGCTGGAATTTGCCCGTCTGGGGTCGGAATACAGCCGCAGCCTGCTTGGCATCAAGTCGCCGACGGTAGGTCTGCTCAACATCGGCACCGAGAATACCAAGGGCACCAAGCTGGTACAGGAAACGTTCCAACTTCTTACTGAAGCTAAAGACATCAATTTTTACGGTAATATTGAAGGGCATGACATCGGCCGTCGCACCGTGGATGTTATCGTCACCGATGGCTTTACCGGCAACGTGGTGATAAAGACCATCGAAGGTTTGAATGATAATTTCCTGGCGGCGGCGCGGCAAATCGGTCACATTTTTACCAGTATCTCCCAGCACCGCGGGCGTGACCTGCTGCGCGATATCGGGTTGGGTGCGTTGACCAAACGGATGGACTATACCGAGTTCGGCGGGGCGGGGCTTTTGGGTATTAACGGCAATGTCATCATCGCGCACGGGCGCAGCCAGGCGAAAGCAATCAAGAGCGCCATCGCACTGGCGAGACAGACTGTTGAAGGTGATAATAAAGTAGCGCAGAATAGTAAGGAAGGGAGCAACAAACATGGGAAAGACCGTCGTCGTTGATGAAAAAAGTTTTGAGGAGGTAGTACTGAAGGCAAAAACGCCGGTCCTCGTCGATTTCTGGGCAACATGGTGTGGACCGTGCCGCATGGTGGCGCCGGTGGTTGAAGAGCTTTCCGAGGAGTATGCCGGAAAGATGGTCTTCGGCAAGGTAGACGTCGACCAGAACCCTACTATTGCCGGCAAATACGGTATTATGAGCATTCCCACGTTGCTAATCTTTAAAGATGGTAAACCGGTGACCAATATTGTCGGCTTTCGTCCCAAAGACCAGCTTAAGAAGAGCCTGGATACAGCCCTGGCGTGAGGATTGATGATGCCTGAAGTTTTACAGTACGATGTCGTCATTATCGGCGGGGGACCGGCGGGTCTCAGCGCCGCCATTTATACGGCACGGGCGCGCCTGAATACGCTGCTTATCGAGCGGGGCATGGTAGGGGGGCAAATCGTTAATGCCGAACTGGTGGAGAACTACCCCGGCTATGCGGGCATCAGCGGTATGGAGTTGACCCAGAAGATGCACGAGCAGGCGACCGGCTTCGGGCTGAAAACAGTGACCGGAGAGGTTACCGGCATCTCTACCGAAGGGGAACGCAAAACAGTCAATACTGGCAACGGTAGCTTCGCCGCGCATGCCATCATTATCGCCAGCGGTTCGGAGCGCAGCAAGCTGGGTGTTCCCGGCGAAGAGAAGTACACCGGTAAGGGTGTTTCCTATTGTGCTACCTGTGATGCCGCTTTCTTTAGAGATAAACCGGTGGCGGTGGTGGGGGGTGGCAATTCTGCGCTGACCGAAGCCCTCCATCTTACCCATTATGCTTCTAAAGTGACGCTTATCCATCGCCGTAACCAGTTGCGTGCCACCGCCATTATGCAGGAGCGCATCCGCAGCAATCCGAAGATGGCGTTGCGATTGGATACCGTAGTTGATGCCATCGAAGGTAATGAATTCGTGAGCGAACTGAAGCTGCGGGATGTCAACACAAAAAAGAATTGCACTCTGGAAGTGGCGGGCGTCTTTGTCTCGGTCGGCTTCCGTCCCAATACGAGCTTTCTTAAGAGTATCGTTCCGCTGGATCAAGCCGGTGCGGTCATCGTGGATGAAAATTTGCAGACAAAAATACCGGGGATTTATGCCGCCGGAGACGTGCGCAGTCGCTCCGTGTGGCAGGTTATCACCGCCGCCGGCGACGGCGCCTGTGCGGGTATCCATGTGGAGCGGGCGCTCGGCGGGTACGGGTAAACTGAGGGATTTAAAAAATCTCTTTCTCGTCTCTTATCAGTTAAGGAATATTGATTTCTCATGGCTTTTTCGTCTTTACTGAAGTATAATGACTCTGTAAATTTATAAGGAGTGAGTTAAGTGAAGGTAACTTTTTTGGAAGATGTCTCCAACGTGGCGAAAGCCGGTCAGACTAAAGAAGTGGCGGACGGCTACGGCCGCAACTACCTGCTGCCCCGCAAACTGGCGGTGCTGGCGGACTCCAAATACGCCAACGTCGTTGAGGCTCAGTTAAAACAGAGAGAGCGCCGCATCGCCAAATTTGAAGGAGAGATGCGCGAACTGGCGACTAAAATCGAGGGGACGGAAATATTGCTCAAGGCGCACGCCGGGGAAAAAGAGCGCCTTTATGGATCCATTACCAGCGCTGATGTTGCCGGCGCGCTGAGTAAAGCCTGCGGCTATGAAATTGACAAGAAGACAATCGAAATGGCGGAGCCGATTCATCAACTGGGCAGCTATGATGTACCAGTACGCCTCGCCCACGATATTGTCCCTAAAGTAAAGGTAACCGTTCAGAGAGAAGAAGACGAGGTGGCTAAACCGGTGGGGGAGGGGAAGAAGGAGATTTGACGCCATGACCGGCGAAAAACTACCGCCCCATGATGTCGATGCGGAAGAAGCGGTTATCGGTTCGCTGCTGATTGATGGCAGCGCCATTCACAAGATTGCCACGTTCCTTCGCGACGAGCATTTTTACTACGAGCAGAACCGCTGGCTGTACCAGTCCTGCGCCGAGCTTTACCGGCGTAATGAAGCCATCAACCAGATTACGGTGGCGCAGGAACTGGCGCGGCAGGGCAGGCTGGAGTCTTGCGGGGGCGCCGCGCAACTCAGTCACCTGATTGCGATTTGTCCTACTGCTCTGGACATCGAACATTATGCCAATATCGTTTTTCGCCTTTCGGTGATGCGTCAGCTTATCAGTGCCGGCGACCGTATCTCCGCCATCGGCTACGAGTCCGGCCCCGATGTTGATGAGAGTATTAGCCGCGCCGAGTCGTTGCTTTTTAAACTGCGTCACGGGCAGAGTCCGCGTGATTTCGTTCATATCCGGCAGGAGCTGGACAAATTCTTTGAGGTCGGTGAAGCCGCCGGGGAAAAGTCCCATGCTATCCTGCCATACGTCAGCTCCAACTATACCGGGCTGGATGAGTTCTTTAACGGCGGATTCCAGCGCTCCGACCTTGTTATCGTGGCGGGACGGACCAGCATGGGTAAGACGAGCTTCGCGCTGGGCATCGCGCGCAACGCCGCAGTAATGCAGGGTGCCTGCGTGGCGATTTTCAGTCTGGAAATGGCGAAGGACTCGCTGGTCATGCGCCTGCTCTCCAACGAATCGGGAGTCAACTCGCGGCGAGTGCGTTTCGGGCAGCATACCGAAGAGGAAGAAAAACGCGTTATGGAGGCCATCGGCGTACTTTCCGAAGCACCTATTTATATCGATGATTCGCCGATGCTCAAGGTTGCCGAGATGCGCAGCAAAGCCCTGAGGTTGCACTATGACCATCCTATTGATATGATTATTGTCGATTACCTCCAGCTCATCACCGAGGAAGGCCGGCGGGAAAATCGCGTGCAGGAACTGAGTTATATTACACGTTCGCTGAAGGGGCTGGCGCGCGAGCTTAACGTACCGGTCATCGCCGTTTCTCAGCTTAGCCGCGCCGTAGAAGGCCGCCCCATCCACATTCCCCAGCTCTCCGACCTCCGCGAGTCCGGCAGCATCGAGCAAGATGCCGATATCGTGCTGTTTATCTATCGCGAAGAATATTATCATCCTAATGAGGAAGAGTGGAAACTGCAGAACCCGGACAAGGAGTACCCCCGCGGCGAAGCCGATATTATCATTGCCAAGCACCGCAACGGTCCCACGGGACAGGTTAAGCTGCGCTTTATCCCCGGCCTGGCCAAGTTCGATAACTTCCCCAGCCAGCAGAGCGTGGGAGACCCCTTGCGATGAAGAAGTTTAACGGTTTCCCTGCGCGTCTGGAATTCACGCCGATTCCCAACCTGTTTTTCAGCGCGGTGCTGCCCCAGGTAACGGATGTTGCCGAACTGAAGGCTACTCTATATGTAATGGCGGCGCTTTACCGCAAGCGCGGCTACCCCAAATTCGTCGGCTACGGAGAGATGGCAGCGGATGCTGCACTGATGAGCAGCCTGCAAAGTCCGGGAAAAGAGACGGAAACAATTCTGCGAAGTGCGCTGCAAATGACGGTGGAGCGGGGCATATTTCTTCACCTCCAATTAGAGAAAGACGGCAAATCGGAGGACGTCTATTTTTTAAACAATGACTCCAACCGGCAGATTATTACCCGGATAAAAAACGGAGAGTTCAAGCTGAGCGGACTGAAGGTCGCCGGGCGTGAGTATGTAGAAACCGAAACGCCGCCGGACATTTTTGTGATGTACGAACAGAATATCGGCATGTTGACGCCTCTGATTGCCGACGAACTGAAAGAAGCCGAGAAGCTCTACCCGGCGGACTGGATCCGGGACGCTATCAAAGAAGCGGTCAATCAGAACAAGCGCAAATGGAGTTATATTTCTGCAATTTTAGAGCACTGGTCGAACGAAGGCAGGAGTGATGGAACACATCCGCGAGATTCTCAAGAAGGCGGCGAACGGTACCTCAAACAGAGATATGGACACATGGTCCAGCGCTGAGGAAAGAACTTCGCCCAACGCTGACTGCCCTCTCTGTAAAGGTGCTGGCTTCGTTCACCCCGTTCTTCCTTCGGGGAAGGCGGACTATAGCCTAGTGGTGCCCTGCCGCTGCACGCAGCAGAATCTGGACAAAGACCGCCAGGCACGCTTGCAACAATATAGTAATCTTGGCTCGCTACGAAATTCCACTTTTGAAAATCTTGAGCCGCGCGGCCGGAGCGGCAGCCCGGTCCAGCAGGAGCAGTTCGCCCGAGTATATAATGCGGCGAAGTCTTTCGCCGCTGAGCCAGAAGGCTGGTTCATCATCTCCGGTCCCAGCGGCTGCGGCAAGACCCACCTCGCCGCCGCGATCGCCAACGAGCGGATTAAGCAGGATAACCCGGCTCTTTACCTCTCCGCTCCCGACCTGCTCGACCACCTGCGCTCCGCCTTCAGTCCCGGCAGCGAGATGCCTTATGACGAGTTTTTTGAGCGGATGCGCAGCGCCCCGCTGCTGGTTCTGGACGACCTGAGCGCACAGGCCGGTACTCCCTGGGCAAAAGAGAAACTGGAGCAATTGCTGACGCACCGCTTTAACAGCGAGTTGCCCACTGTGATTGTCTTACAATCGCCCGTGGAGCAATACGACGACCGACTGCGCACGCGCTTCACCGACCCGCGCTTGTGCTGCATCTATACCATCGGGGAAGAAAAACCGACGCTGGGCTACGGATGGGGGCAGCAGTTTGAAGCGCAAAAGAGCATGACTTTCCAGAATTTTATGGAAAGGGTCAACCTGCTGCCCGAGCAGCGCGAAAACCTTGAAGCGGCGAAGCGCCTCGCTTTTGAATTTGCCAGGACGCCGGAAGGCTGGCTGGTCTTCCAGGGCGTCAACGGCTGCGGCAAGACCCACCTCGCGGCGGCAATCATCAATTACCAGTATGAAGCGGACCGCCCCGCCATGTTCCAGGTCGTACCGGAACTGCTCGACCATTTACGCTACGCCTTCAGCCCGGACAGCAAGGTCTCTTACGACCAGCTTTTCGAGAGCGTCAAGACGGCGCCGCTGCTGGTGCTGGACGATTTCGGGGAGCAATCGAGCACGCCGTGGGCGCAGGAAAAGCTCTATCAGATAATCAATTATCGATATAATGCCCGCCTGGCGACCATCATTACGACCACCTGCTCGCTGGATAAAATAGAGACGCGCGTGGCGTCCCGCTTGATTGACCCCAAGCTGAGCACGTTCTTCGTGATACTGGCGCCGGACTACCGGGGCGATACACGCCCGGCAGGGAAGAGAGCGCTCCGCCAGCAACGCAGTTGACATAAAGGAGGACAGCATGGATTTTGTTAAGGTAAAAAAAGAGCAGGGTGTGACCACGTTAATATTGAGCCATCCCGAAATCCGTAACGCTCTGGATGGCCGGATGAGCCAGAGTATCGCGCAGGTCTTTGAGGAACTGCGCGATGATGAGGAAACGAAAGTCGTGGTGCTGTGCGGTGAAGGCAAAGCCTTTTGCGCGGGCGGGGACATCAAAGACCTGAAAAATCTGCATGATAATAAGACTCCCCTGGAGACGCGCGATTCTGTGCGCCGGATGATGCTGCGGGTTTTGGGCGGCATCACCGGGATGGAAAAACCGGTTATCGCCATGGTGCGCGGCCCGGCGGTGGGGGCGGGTTTTAACCTGGCGCTCGCCTGCGATATGATAATCGCTTCGGATAATGCAATGTTCGGGGAACTCTTTGTGCGGGTGGGGCTTGCCTCGGACTACGGCGGCTCCTATTTAGTGACGCGGCTGGTCGGCCTGGCGAAAGCCAAAGAGCTTTTTATGACCGGCAAGATGGTTGACGCTAAAGAAGCCGAGCGCATCGGGTTGATTAATCAGGTGGTGCCGGACGCCGAGCTGGAAAAGACAGTCTATGCGCTGGCGAATCAGCTTGCCGCCGGGCCGACGCGGGCGCTGGGCATTATCAAGACCCAGCTCAATACCGCCGTGGATAAAGACCTCAAAGAGTCACTGGAAGCGGAAGCCCATGCCTTTGGTATGTTGATTCACTCGGATGACCACGCCGAGGGGATTGCCGCTTTTTTCGAGAAGCGCCCGCCGAAGTTTAAAGGGAAGTAAGAAGAATCAAATTCTAGAACCTGTTTCTGTTGCCCGTGAAGCCCAGCAATTTGGAAAACGTTGGGAAAGCTCTTTTTAGCGAGAGACCAACATCAGCGGTGAAAGGGCTGCCAACCGAATTCCGCTTTCGATTGTGTTCCCATTTATTTAACTGGCTCGGTCCCCTGGTCGATTCAAAAGAAAACACACGATGTGTCTCTGGAACTGCGGTCTGAACAATGAATTCAGCTTCGCTCATAGCTTCATTGAACACTTCAGTATCATTTGCTTTGGTCAACAGAATTCCCATTTCTCTATTGTTTAGTCGTGAAAAATCATAAAGGTTCAGAGACGTAATAACCATCGACTGCTCATTATAGAAACACTTTGCATGCAAGTTGGGTAAATCCAACAACTTCAGATTACAAACCCGCTTGAGGGATTTGCGTTCTTCTTTTTTCAATTTTTTCAATCGACATACTACCGTTACGGGCAAATTGTGTCTGATGGCAGCATATCGTAGGCGTTCTACCATAAGTTCTGGAACGCTTAAGAAGGGCGAAATGAGCACAAGTTTGTTTTCTGCTTTTGTTACAATGCTTTCTATTTCAGAATAGGTTTGAGCGGTATTTAAAAATTGTACCATGATTAATACCCCGTAAATATTATGATATGTTAGTACTAGTAATAGCGCAATATTACTTTAGTACGTAATAAAAATAGGACTCTCCTAAAAACAATTCTCCCTCCCTATATAAGGGAAGGAGACGTAGAGGGTAGGTGACGATGAGCTGCTCCCCTTGAAAAGGGGAGACACAAGAGGGATTTTAGTAGACCTGCGTGCCCAGCCGCTTCATAATGGATTCCGCCTGGGCGACCGTGTTTTCAATGACCTCTTTACAGGTGGGCAATTCCTTGTCTTTGATGCCGCCGCAGCTCTGCCCTGCGATAATGATGCCGTTTTCCACATCGCCCTTATAAATAGCTTTTTCGGCGAGGATGACCATGTTGGCGAAACGCGCCTGGTCGAGGAGATTGCGCTTTTCCTCCGCCTTCATCATGCCCAGGCTGGTGCGCACCATCTCCCACGTCGAGAGCTTGAGTAGCTTCTTCATCTGCAGGGCGCTGGTGAAGGAACTAAAGAGGGGGAAGCCGCCTTTCAGCAGCTTTAAAGATGCCTTGTTGCGCATCACGCGGCTGGGCAGTCCGTCGAAGACATCGCTATAAACGGAATCTTCCTCGGTGGCATCGAGGCAGAACTTCTTCAGGTTTTCGTGGACAGGGCTTTCTTTAGTCAGCATGAATCGCGTGCCCATTGAGACGGCATCGGCGCCCAGCGAAAGGGCGGCGGCTAATCCGCTCCCGTCATAAAAGCCGCCCGCCGCAATGAGGGGTACCTTTGACCATCTGGTGACGATTGGAATCAGAATCATGGAAGTCGCTTCCATGCCGTGGGCGGCGGCTTCATGCCCGGTGATGGACATGGCATCGACGCCCAGCTTTTCCGCCATGGCGGCGTGCTTGGCTTTGGCGATTGTGCCGATGACCTTGCCGCCGTAGGCATGCACCTTATCGATAAATGCGGGTTTGCCCAGCGCATAGTTGACGATGGGCACCTTCTCATCAAGGATAGCTTCCACGTTACCCGGTGCCGTGGGCAGGTTAAGCATGACATTCACCCCGAACGGCTTGTCCGTGAGCTTGCGGATTTCTTGTATGTTCTTACGAGTCTCCTCAGGGGTGCAGTGCGCGGTGGCAAAAACGCCCAGTGCGCCGGCGTTGCAGACGGCGGAGACGATGTTAGGTTCAGTGACCCAGTTCATACCCGCCAGCATGATGGGATGCTTGATGCCGAACAGTTCCGTGATTCTGGTTTTAATCATTTGCTGCCCCCTTTATAAAACTTACCGCACCGGACATCGTGGCGACATACGGTGCGGTAAGTGCTTTTTCTTGTTTAGATTATCTTACCAGCGCCGAACCCACGATGGACTTATTGATTTCCAGGCTTACCGAGATGACAATGTTACCGGGCTGGGAGCGGTACAGCCGCTCAATCTTGAATTCCTTGGTAATGCCGTAGCCGCCGTGCAGTCGCAGCGCGTCGAGGATGACCTGCGTGCAGGTGGGCTGGACGAATATCTTGCAGGCGGCGGCTTCCCGCTGGAACGCCTTGGGGTCGGTATCGAGCAGGGCGGCGGTGCGGTAGGTCATCCACCGGCACGCCTGAATCTTGGCGTACATATCGGCGTACTCCCATCGGATACCCTGCATATCGGACATCGGTTTGCCGCGGACGATGCGCTCCTTGCCGTATTTGACCGCCTCGTCAAGGGCAGCCTGCGCCATTGCCACTGCGACGATGCAGCCCTCTATCTTTTCCACGGAAATCCAGAAGAGCAGAACATCGAAACCCTTGCCTTTCCCGTAGAGGATGTTGTCCTTGTGAACGCGGTAGTCCTCGTAGTAGACATCGGCAGGCTCGCCTTCACCGGCCATTAGTTCCCAGACGGTGGGGGCGCTGTAGCCCTTGGTGTTCTTTTCGACGAGGAAAGCGGTGCAGCCGCCTTCATCGTCCTTGGTCCAGACAATCGCTGTGCCGTTCTTCTGCCCGAAGGTGCTGAAGCGCTTCTGCCCGTTGATGATGTAGTAATCGCCGTCTTTTTTGGCGGTGGTCTTGAGGGCGGTGGGGTCGGAGCCAGTCTCCGGCTCGGTAAACTGGATGGAGTAGAGCTTGCTGCCGTCCAGGTTACCTTTCACATATTTCTGGCGCTGCTCATCATTGCCGAATTTATAAATGGTGAACGGCAGGCTGTTGTTGAAGGCTACCGGCCACCAGGCTGGGCAGCCGGCATAAGCCAGTTGTTCCAGCGCCAGTATCTTGGCGAAGTTGCCCATCTCGGAGCCGTCATATTCCTTAGGTACCGCCATGCCGAACAGTCCGAGGTCGGCGTATTTTTTCATCAAATCTTCGGGAATCTTGGCGGTGTCGTCAATTTGCTTGCCCCTCGGTTCGATTTCTTTAGCGGTAAAATCTTTTACCATCGATTGCAGCATCAACTGCTCTTCGCTCAGGTTAAAATCCACAGTCTTCTCCTTATCTTAATATTATTTTGCGGGTTAACTGCCTGCGGGAAAAAATGTTGCGGCAGAGGTGCATAATTCGGCTTCACTATACAGGTTTTAACCGACTTTTGTCAATCATAATCCGCTTATCGCCCCAGCATACGGAATTCTTGACAATGCGCGGTGCTTAGGGTTATATTGGAGTGAGTTTGGGCTGGTATTTTCTTAAGTTTCCACTCAAGTTCTAACGTGTGAAGGTAGTCTGGTGTGCGAAAAATCAGTCAAACATTGCGGTCTTTCTGGGTGTTGGGTACCCTCAAAATTCACTTTTAATTCCTTTTCAGGCTATTCCGTAAATGAGTTCATATATTATTAAGGAGAGGTGACAAGGATGATAGGTATTTTATCTTATGGCGCTTATGTTCCCTGGCACCGGTTGAGCCGGGCGGAAATTGCCCGCGGCTGGGGTGGCCCACCCTCGCGCGGCGAAAAAGCCGTCGCCAATTTTGATGAGGACAGCATTACGCTGGCAGTAGCCGCCTGCCGTGACTGTGTCTCCGGGATAGACGCAAAGTCCGTCGATAGCGTCTACTTTGCTTCCACCACATTCCCGTATAAGGAAAAGCAGTCTGCTTCGGTAATTGCCATGGCGGTTGATGTCGGCAAGGGCGCTTTCACGCTGGATCTGGCGAGCACTATGCGCGGCGGTACCAGCGGAGTTAAGATTGCTTTGGACGCCGTGAAGTCCAAGACATCAAAGAACGCATTGGTTTGCGCTGCTGATATCCGCCTCGCCTGGCCTAACAGCGCCAAGGAGATGGAGTTCGGTGATGGTGCTGGTGCATTGCTCATCGGTGATGGCGAGCCGGTGGCTACCATTGACAACGCCTATTCTGCCTTTAATGAAATGATTGATGTCTATCGCTCGCAGACGGATACCTACGTGCAGTCCTCCGAAGAGCGTTTCGTGCGTGAGAAGGGCTATACCAAGGTTATTAACGATACGGTGAAGGCAGCGCTCGCGGCCTTCAAAAAGACTCCGAAAGACTACACGAAAATAGTCTGCAACGTGCCCAATACTGGCCTGCTGAACAGCATCGTCAAGGGTCTCGGTTTCGACCCCAAGACTCAGGTGCAGAGCACAATGGCGGACACGGTTGGCAATACCGGCACCGCCCTGTCTCTCATGTTACTGGTGGAAGCCCTGGAGAACGCCAAAGCCGGCGATAAGCTGCTCTGGGTCAGCTACGGCGATGGCTGCGATGTCTATTCGATAGCAGTAACAGATAAGGTTGCTAAAATGGCGGGCAAGCGCGGCATCAAGAAGCATGCCGCGGCCAAGAGGATGATGCCCAGCTACGAGAAGTACCTGCGCTGGCGCGATATCGTCATCTCCGAGCCACCGTCCCGTCCGCCCCAGGACCGCCCCTCGGCGGTTGCCCTGTGGCGTGATAATATGGGTGGGCTTTCCCTGTACGGCAATAAGTGCAACAAGTGCGGCGCTCCTCAGTACCCGGCGCAGCGCGTGTGCATGATTTGCCACAGCAAAGATGATTTCACCTCGTATCCATTTGCCAATAAGCCGGCGAAAGTCACCACGTTCTCGCAGGATAACCTGGCGGCCAGCGTCGACCCGCCGTCCACGGTCTGCGCCGTCGACTTCGAAGGCGGTGGCCGAATCATGTGCGATATGACCGACCGCGATCCCGACCAGGTGAAAGTGGGCATGCCTGTAGAGATGACCTTCCGTCAGGTGCGTCTGGTCGCAGGCGTTCATGACTACTGGTGGAAATGCACCCCGATAAAGTACTAAAGGATGGGTCACTGCAGATTGGTTGACAAGGACTTTTGCGATTTTTAGAAAAACGACATTTCCCGGTCTTAAGGCAATACTAGGAAATACAGAGGGCGCACTGAAAAGTGCGCCCTTTTGTTATTCGCGTGCGCCGAAAATAAGCGTGCCGATACGCACGATGTTAGCGCCCTCTTCCACCGCGATGCGGTAAGAGTTAGACATTCCCATCGAAAGGTGCTTCATCTCCACGTTGGGTAGATTTAAGTTGCGGATGCGCTCGAATACTTTCCGCGTCTCGGTAAAGCAAGGTCGGACGTCCTCAGGATTGTCGGAAACGGGACCCATGGTCATCAGACCAGAGACTTTGAGGTTCGGGAGCGAAGCAATTTCTCTAATCAATGCTTCGACATTCTCCGGGAATACGCCCGATTTCTGCGGCTCCCGTCCGCTGTTTATCTCGATGAAGATGGGTATGACTTTGCCGATTTCCGCGCTTCTGCGGTCAATCTCCCGGGCGATTTCCGAAGAATCAACTGTCTCAACCACATCAAATAGACCGACCGCTCTTTTCACCTTGTTTTTTTGCAGGTGGCCGATGTAGTGCCACTCCGCCCGCCGTCCGATGGTTTCATAGGTTAGCGCGGCCTCCTGTACGTAATTTTCCCCGATAAGCTGTGCTCCGGCATCGACCGCCTCGAGGATTTCCTGAGGAGTACTGCCTTTCGCCGCCGCCAGCAATCGCACGTCCGGCGGTAGCTCGGCGAGTATTCTTTTCACGTTCTCGCGGATATTGGAAGCTATCATTTCTACTGTTGCTGCTGCGCCTGTTTTATCTGCTGCTCCAGTAGCGCCTGCTCGTTTTCGTGTTGCTGCTGGAAATAATGGCTCAGGTTATCGGCATAAGCTTGGTAGAATTCCTGCATGGCTTTATCCTGGGCGTCCTGCTGTCTCTGGAATTCCCGGAGAATGTTTTCACACTGCTGGCGGTAGTACTCCTGCTGCTGTTGCCGATAACTTTCCCGGGAGACGGGTTCACAGGCGGTCAATATGGTAAACAGTATGAGCAGTACCGTTATGATGATGGTAGATTGCCAGAAATTCATCAGTGCCTCCCGTGATTCTCCCGCCATTGTACATCACGGGATGGGCGGATACCAAGTTAATATTTTAATCAGATAAAAAAAGAAGGGGGGCATTAATACCCCCCCCCGGAAATTATAATTTGACGTTTTAACTCGTCAGGTGGCGACCGCTTCCTTTTTTGACTCGGCATGGCTATGCATATCGGAGAACTCTAGGGAAAGGGCGTGGATGCGGGCGGCGTTGGTGAACTTACGCTGCGTTTCCAGTTCTTCCTGCGCGGTAATGCGGACCATGCGGATATCGGCGAGGACCTTCTGGATTTCCTCGCTGGCTTTCTGCTTGAGCGCGGCGATTTCCTTCTGCGTCTCCAGGCGCGCCTGTAAAATGAGCAACTGAGCTTGGCTGCGGGCGTGGGTTTCAGTTTCCTGCTGGTATTTTTCCGCTTCGAGGCGGATGCGGCGTGCCAGTTCCAGTTCCCGCTGGGCGCTGCGCCGGATGTGTTCTACCTCGGAAATGGTGACGGTCATTCTGTCCGGCGTACCTGCGGCAGCTTTTGGTGCTTTGATGGCGGGATTCATTCCGCTTTTAACTCTGAGGGCAGGTTTTGCAGTGGTATTGATTTTACTGTTCATCGCCGCTCCTAATCTGATGTTTGAGTTAGCCCAAGATAAGGGTTGTTTTATGAACATACTACATCTGCCTGGAACGTAAGCAGAGATGGTTATCATCCATTCTCAATGGGGGGAAACCTGTATTTTGACCTGCTCAGGAGCTTTGCCTGGATGCGTTGATTATGCTAAAGTGGTAGATATGACGGATTTTCTGAGTAGTGAATTTGCGGCAGACAGCGATGTTGGTAACAGGTACCGGAAAATCGCGTGGGAGCACCTGGCACGGTGCTCTGATCTGCTTGAAGAATGCGCATTGATTCTGGATAGTCTTGAGGGAAGGCTAGAGTCTTCCTTCAAACCCAGCGAGCATCTGGGCTGGCGCGAATAACTAGAGTTTAGCAGTTAATCAGATAGGCAGTATCTTTCCATCAAGTTTTTGGCGGGTTATTGTTGCCAGTGCGGCTGATTTGCTATACTGAGGGCGGTTGTATGGCGGGGGAGTGCTGGAACTGGCAGACAGGCATGACTTAGGATCATGTGTCGTAAGACGTCGGGGTTCAAATCCCCGCTTCCCCACCAGATACACAGGGTCTAATTCACGCGGAAGTTCACCCGCTAACATCAACTGCTGTAATTTGTTGGCAAGCTGTTGACTTGGTTGTCTTTTTCCCTGTAAAAGCAGCGTGATGTAGGTACGGCTTACACCGAGTTGACGGGCGATTTCCGCTCTGGATGAAGATCTACTCTCAGAGAACGGTGGCTCATTGAAGAGCCTGGCTGAGCTTATTACCAGGCAGGATAGTTAAAAACAACTCGTAAGCAACGCGGGTGTTGTTAAGCTGGCGGGTATCAAGTGCTGCATGATGTTGAGCATTCAAAGAACGTTTTAACAAAATCCGGTTTCCCGAGATATTTTTCCGATTGACGGATTAAAAACCTCGAATAGGCATCAGGGTCTATTTCGATACCGGCTGATTTTAAACCATTGAGCAGAGCTTCTTCTGAAGGCGGACATCCGGCGACTTTTAGCGCCTTTTTAATATTAGGATTAGCGCGGTTGGCTGCGATAATGCAATTCCCGATGAGGAGGGTTTTATCAAAACCCGGCTGCGCTTGCATTTTCTTCCCGTTAAGTACTTCTATCTTCTCAAACGGCGCACCTTTGTATGCCGACATCACCAGAACGTTAATCATATTGACCAGCGGGCTGCATCCCGAACATAAGGAACTATCATATTTAGGAACGGAAATGCCCTGTATGCCTGCCTTCTCGAAGGCATACGGCCCCGTATTAGCCTCATTCCATCTCCAGTCCCATTTGAAAGGCGTGATATTATCCGCCAGCGAGTCTCCTTTTATTTCATAAGCCTCAAGTTGCAGTGGTTTCCCGGTCCGGGTTGCATACTTCTTTAGATGGTCGATCTCATCACCGTTAAAGCCGATAGCCTTGGCTCCGACCAGGTCTGCCCCCAATGCGTCCGTGGACGCGATTAATATATTTTTACGATGTGCGGTGCTGCCCACGTGGAGGGCGCCCATTTCCAGGGCATAGATGCCATCGATGATGGTGAGTGCAGGGTTAAGGATATCAGGGAGCCATTGGATCCAGTTTTCCAGTCCATACCTGGTATCATGGAACTGTTTCCGTGATACTGTTTTCAGACAACCCTTCATATTCTTCATGCCCAGGGATACTTTGGTTTGGCTGTGCGTTTTAATTACCGGAACATTTATAAAAAAGTCAGTTTCGATGGCGTCCCTGGCAAAACGTATCTGTTGACCTTCGCCGTTTTTTGCGATGGCGGTCTGTGATTTGTGAAAATCAACCAGTCGCACACCATATTTTTCAGCCAGTGCGGTGTAGCCCAGTCCTTCGAAAGCGGGAAATGTTGTCGCTTCGCCTTTCATGGTGAGGCCGCCTTCCCCAATTGTGATGTCTGAACACCCCTGCTCTTTCAAAAGAATAATTAAATCTTCGATAATACGGGTGGTGGTAAACACGCCATACGGCGGGATTGGAAATTTATTATCCCATACGACCAGGTTCGGTTTAATCAGAATTTTCGAATTTGATTTAAGATTTCGAAAACCTGAACACAGGGCAATGACCTGTCTTAATGATTCCGGACTGGAATCGTATCTCTTTAAAGCAACTTTCGGTGACATGTTTGTTCCTTGATATTATAGCAAATTTATCAATCAGTTGGAAAATAATTATTACTGCACAAACATAGGCTGACTAAACCGAAGAATCAATTGCTATTTTAAGGCGAAACGGTGCAGATTTATTGTGTTCAAATCTTCGGGATGTTTGCCCTTTTATGCACACATTTCATTGGCATACTGGTAACCTGCGATAGAAGTTCTAGCGCAATCGTGCTGAGGAGAGAAACATAGCTAATCGGTCGTTTTTTCACGGTTTCGCCTCAGATAGCACCAGGTCAAGCCTTTGCCCTGAAGTAACCACCATGACTTTAACGTCTTCTCCGAGCCTGTCGATAAAGATATACTGCAAAGCCTGGGGTGTAAGAGAATGTGCAATTGAGTTGTTGGCAGCAACCTGGGCGTTAGTGAAGATGCGGATGTACCCGGATTCAATTCAGCCTCTACCAATATAAATAGTAATAACGGCGACCTTTCAAATCGTTTGAATTAGTTTTTATGGAGGCACTTTGCCAATAGGCAAAATACCAGCAGCTTAATCCGATTTGTGTGGTCAGTTGCCAAGCCAGGCGTGCCCGTGGATTAATTTCCAGGAGGCACGTCTTGTGGTTATTAGAGATGATGGTTCAGCTATTATTTGGTTGCCATGACGGCCTGGACATATTGCTGGAGCTGCGCGATGCTGGTCTGCACATAATTATTGACCGCGGAAAGCTGTACCGCGTAGTTCTGAATCGATTGCCTGTTCTGGTCGGCTTGAGCCTGGATGTTGCCGATAGTGGCGGCTTGAGCCTGGACCTGGGTTACCAGCCAGTCTATCCGCGGGTCACTGCCGGTGCAGCCGCCGAGTAATGAGGGTATCAATAATATGGTCAAGACAATGTTCCAGATAACTAACCATTTATTCGTTTTATTCATTTAGACTCCTCCTGAAACCAAAATACTATCCTGCTTAAAAGCGGTCAGTTTTTATTATAGCATAGCTACAGCTTTAGTGGCGCTTTTTCCGGTACCTGTGGATTACCTCAATAAGGCAAACGTTCACGATGACGGCAAAAATCACCGGCATGGCGACAATCCACCAGTGCCGTGTGATATTGATCTGGAAATGCTGAATCGCAGCGAGAAGGAAGTATGTAGTCAGCAGACCCAGTATGCCGCAGCCGATTGCCAGATAGGCCAGAGTTATCATGATAATGTAATTATAGAGTGTGCCTTGCCTTAGTACAATCTCTGATTTTCTATAATAGACGCCAGTTTTGCGAATATCGTATAATCAGTTAGGATAACAACCAATGTCAAGTAACGTTTCCTTTGCCTTTCTGTTGACTCTGCTGGCGGGGTTGTCTACCGGCATTGGTAGTGCTTTCGCCTATTTTCTGCGCAAACCCAGGCCGCGGCACATGGCGTTATTGCTGGGATTTTCCGCCGGCGTGATGCTTTACATCTCTTTCGGGGAACTCCTGCACCTGTCTCTGGAAAACGTGGGCTTTATCACCGCTAATCTCGTGTTTTTCGCCGGTATTATTGCCATCGCATTACTGGATATGCTGGTGCCTCATGAATACCAGCAGGAGCATGTTGGCGATTCGCTCATTAGCCCGGATAGCGTCAAGGCGGAGCTTGCTCCGGCGCGTCATGGGCGGCACAGGTTCGGCGAGCGGAGAACCGGGCGTGGTTTGCGCCTGCGGCGGGCGGGTGTTTTTGTGGCACTGGGAATTGCGATTCACAATTTCCCCGAAGGGATAGCAGTCTTCAGTAGCGCCATTACCAGTGATGTTGGTTTTGGCGTGCTGGTGGCGATTGCCATCGCTTTGCACAATATCCCGGAGGGCATATGCGTTTCGGTCCCTATCAGCGAAGCGACGGGTAATCGCCGGCGGGCTTTTCTTTATTCGTTTGCCGCCGGGCTTGCGGAGCCGGTGGGGGCGCTCATTGCTTACGCCGTTCTTTTCCCGTTCCTCACCCCGAATCTGGTTTATGCCCTGCTTGCTTTTGCCGCCGGCGTCATGGTCTATATCAGCCTCGATGAACTCCTGCCGACGGCGCATCTTTACGGCGAAGAGCATATTGTGATTCTCGGTGTGATATCAGGGATGATAGTAATGGCCTTCAGTGTTTATCTGTTGAGCTAGGTGTTTTCTGAATCATTAAAAGTCCCTTGCTCTTTGCCTTTTCTATTTTCGTGACATTCTCCGGTCGGCGCAGCTCATTGCCGGGTGCCCCTCGCAATTCTTTCCGCAGATTGATGGTTGAAGACATGCGGTCGATACCCAGGGTTGACAGGGGATAGCGTACCATCCGAGGAACTTTCCAGGCGCGCTTACCCGCCGTAGTAAGTTGACCGATCAGAAGTTCTGGAGTACTGGTTAGAGGCACGGTACGCACTTCGTTGATACGGGGGAGCAGTATTGCTGCCGCGAAGAACCGCAGCACTCCGGAGACGGTGAATAAGGTAAGCATACGGTAACCGAGGATGGCAGGCAGGTGAGATGCCAGGAATCCCCCGATAATAGCACCGAAGCAGATAGCCCCGCCGTTCAGTGCGTTGAAAATGGCGATGTACTGCGTCCTCTTTTCCGGGGGTGTTGCTCCGTACAGGAAGTTGGTGCTGACCAGGTTGAAGCCGGACCAGGCAAATCCGGAAACAATCTGCACGAAGATAAGATAATAAAAGTGCGAACCGCCCAGCCACATCAACGGGATGACGGGAACCAGCATAGCAGTGATGCGCAGAACAGCAATGTTCCCCGCCCGGTCGGCGCGCCGCCCCCAGAAGGTCAGGAAGATAAGGTTTGAGAGGGTCGCCGCTGCGGTGATGATAACATATGTCCCGTAGCTGAACTTGAGGTCGCGCAGCATGTAGACCGCAAAAAAAGGTGACGCAATATTAGTGGTCAGGTTTATCAGGGCAATTAAGATGATAAATCTGCCCAGATTCGTCGCGCCGATGTTTTTCAGCAGGGTAAAAGGATGATAATTGGGGGAATCCTGGATGATCATCGGCGGCTCATGCATTTTACTGAGGAACCGCCATGAGATCAGCCGAAACAGGGTGGCGCCGCCAAAAAGCAGAGTGAAGCCCGTCATGATATTAGCGGTAAAGAATTGCAGGGTGCCTCCAGCAATAAAAGAGAAAACCAGCGTCGCCAGGTTGCAGATTCGGGCGCGGAAGCCGAAGTATCTGCCGCGTATTCTTTGCGGGACGATATCCGCCATCATGCTTCCCCAGGCCGGGTTGCCCAGCGCGCCGAGTACTACCGTGAAGGTATAGTTGGCGATTAGACAGGCAATGCGCAGTCCCGGCGGCACAAAGGCAGTGAGTAGTACGGGCATCCACATGAAAGCATGGAGCATAACCGCCGGGAGGATTATCTTCTTGCGATTGCCGGCGATTTCGGTGAGGAGGGGGGCAGCCAGCTGGGACAAAGCCATTGCCAGGTTGGGTACGCTGGTGAGCAGTCCAACCTGGGCGGTGGTAGCTTTAAGCGCTAGGGCGAAAGGTACGATATAGTCCTGGGTGAGACCAAGCATGGCGGCATGGGCTGAACCATCCACAATGCTGTATTTCAGGTTTTTGTTAAATTGTTTCGATTCAGAATTAGTTGTTGCCATATATCCTTCCTGCTTCAGGACGCAAAGAGAAGCGCCCGTCCAAAAACGGGCGTAATAAATGTTACTGAGACGTTTTACGGGCAGAGGCTATTACCAGTGTTTGGCAGGACTCGATGCCGTCACCGGGGCGCTATGCTCTTTGGTTTATCGTCATTTATTTATAAGTAATTTCTTTATAGATTTTAAATTAAATATCATATCGGGAACGGTGCCCCGCTATTTTTCGTTGTTTAGTTGCCTGGCGATGAGTTGTCTTTGTTCCCAATCAAGTGCCGCCAACTCTATGACCATCCGCCGTTTTTCCTTACTGGTCGTCAGGGAGTAAAATATCGTGCCACTGCTGTTATCTCTGGTGATGAGCCCCGCGCTTATTAAGGAAGTGAGGACTTCTTCAATGTCCAATCGGTGGCAACCGAGGTAATGACATATTGCGGAGATGGCAAACCTGGTGCAGGAATGTCTACCGAGAAAGGCTAAGAGTTCGCGCTTGAGGCGTGTTTCGGCATTTTGTTTGATAAATCGGCACAACTCATCCCGAGTCGTAAGAGCGTGTGTGGTTACCATGTTAAGGCTTCTTTTTTAATCTTGTGAATCCAGGTGTCAGCTCCGGCAAAAGAACACACCAGGGAGCGGAAAAAGAAGGAAGAAGCACACTGCCGCCCCCTGGTGAGATCCGGGAAAACGGTTTAGCGATACCGGTTCGCAGCAGGCCCTGCCGGCGGCCGGTAAGCCGGGCGAGCGGCCGGAGCACTGCGCTGTCTCAGGAAAGAGGGGATATCCAGCTCTTCGTGTTTCAGGTTCTTGAGCACCTTGGTTATTTCCTTATCGCGGGCGTTGCCGTTGAGCACGTCCTGGGTGGCGAAGCCGGTGGCGACAAGAGTAAGGCGGACTTCGTTACCCATGTTTGGATCAAGGACGACGCCGAAGATTACGTTGGCATCCGGGTCAACCGCCTGGCGGATGATCTCGGCGGCATTGTTGACTTCGAAGAGGCTCAAGTTGGCGCCGGCGACGTTGAACAGGACGCCCTTGGCACCGTCTACCGAGACATCCAGCAGGGGGCTGGCAAGCGCGGATTTGGCGGCTTCCACGGCGCGGTTCTGTCCTGAGCCATGTCCTACCGACATCCATGCCGGGCCGGCATCTTTCATGATGGTCCTGACGTCCGCAAAATCCAGGTTGATGAGACCGGGTACGGTGATAACCTCCGCGATAGCCTGCACGCCATGGTGCAGCACTTCGTCCGCCGCCTTGAAGGCGCCGTCGACTCCGGTTTTCTGGTCGCAGAGGTCGAGCAGACGGTCATTGGGGATGATTATCAAGGTATCGACATGTTCCATCAATTGCATGATGCCCTCTTCAGCGGTATGCATGCGGTGTGCGCCTTCGAAGTTGAACGGCTTGGTGACTACCGCAATGGTGAGCGCGCCGGTCGCCTTGGCGCATTCGGCAACAAGTGGTGCCGAGCCGGTACCGGTGCCGCCGCCCATGCCGGCGGTGATGAATACCATGTCTGCCCCGGCGACTGCCTCTTTAATCTCATCGCGGCTTTCTTCGGCGGCTTTCCGTCCGAAGTGGTTATCGCCGCCCGCGCCGAGACCGCGAGTAATCTTTTCGCCGAGCTGGATGCGCAGCGCCGCTTCCGTGACCGAGAGTGCTTGGGCATCGGTATTCATGCCGATAAATTCCACGCCGCGGATTTGCTCCCGTACCATGCGGGTAATGGCATTACAACCGCCGCCGCCCAGACCGATTACCTTGATTACCGCTCCGCTGGGAACATAACTCTGTCTTGACATATTTTAGTCTACTCCTTCTTCATTCCAGTATTATTTATTTGAAGAGCCGGAAAATCCCGGACACTAAGCGGTGCAGTCCGCTTTCAGGTTGTTTTGCCTTGATGTCGTTGGTATCTTCGTTGCGCATTTTCCACATCAGGAGACCTACGCCGGTAGCGTAAGCCGGGTCACGCAGTGTATCGGAGACGCCATACAAATTGACCGGAGCACCGACCCTGACCGGCAAGTGAGTTACTTCCATGCCCAGTTCGGCGATACCGGGGAGGTTGGCGCTGCCGCCGGTGAGCACTATCCCGGATGGAACGATCTTGGCATAATCGGTGTGGGGCAGTTCGAGGACGATGAGGCGGATAAGTTCGTCAACGCGGATGCGGATAATCTCCGAAAGGTCACGATAGGAAACGCTGTGACCATCCTGCGTCAGTGTCTGGTCCTGGTCGGCGTTTTCTTCCTGCACGGGCATTACGTTGCCGTATTTCCTTTTCATCTCCTCAGCAAGATCGAAAGAGAGTCCCATGCCGACCGAGATATCTCGGGTAATAAGGTGTCCGGCGACGGGCAGTACCGAGGTATGGTAGATGGTATTGTCTTTGAAAACGGCGATATCGGTAGTGCCGCCGCCGATATCCGCCAGGATAACGCCGGTCTGTTTTTCCTCATCAGAGAGTACGGCTTCGGCGCTGGCTAACGGTTCCAGTACCAGGTCATCGATTTCGATGCCGACGCCGCGGATGCACTTGGCCAGGTTCTGGATGGACGTTACCGCCGCCGTGATGATATGAGTCTCGACATCGAGACGGAAACCATGCATGCCGACGGGATTCTTGACACCTTCCTGTCCATCGACCATGTAGGTCCGTGGAATGACATGGAGCAGCTTGCGGTCTCCGGGGACTTTAACTGACTTGGCGACTTCCAGCACGCGCCGGAGGTCGGTAGGGCGGACGAGCTGATCGCCGCGGGTAATGGCGACGGCGCCCTTATTATTAGAGGAAACGACGTGCCGCCCGGTAATACCAATGAATGCCGATTCCATTTTATAGCCGGCTACCTGTTCGGCCTTACGGATGGAATCGCGGATGGATTCCTTCGCTTCATTAACGTTGACGACCATTCCTTTTTGTAGTCCATGGGAAGGCACGATGCCTACGCCCAGAATGCGGGTGCCGGCGATGCTGCCATCGGTGTCTGCCATGATGGTGCATACCTTGGTCGTGCCTACATCAATCGCTCCTATCCTGGTTCTTTTCATAGTTCCTCCTTAATCATCCCGTGTACCGCTTAGCCCTTGGTCTCGCGGTAGCGTATGTTCCACTTGTTGCACAGCATCTCCAGGGTGTTCCGTAGTTCCTGGCTCGGAATGCGGTGCAGTTCAGCGAGAAAACCATGCAGGAGCTCGCCGCCGCTCATTCCTGGCGCCGGTGCCTCGGGCCCGGGGAGATTGATGTAGACAATCTCCGTCATCAGTTTTTGGTACTCAATTGCAGTTCCCATACGATTAGTGCTTCCTCCTTCTTCGTTCTTTTTGAACTAGTTACCACCATGATATTAAGTACCAGAGGCATGGGTCAAAAATTGTCCCGCCAAGTTCCATTTAATTCCATAACAAATAATGCTTAATACTGGAACTGTTGATAACAAAAAAGTCCGGTGCCAACCACTTGAAAATCGGTTCTGGTATTTATATAATAAGGAAACGTAACTGAAGGGGGAATTATTGTGGTAGATGACAAAAGCCGGCGGCATCTCCCCCCGTATGTTTCTTACCGTACGTTTCGCAACTTTGTTGACCGGCTGCAGCAGGGCATTCCAGCCCGTTTCGACCGTAGTTTCTGGGGAGAAACCCTTTCCGGCAGTACCGGAACGCACTTGATCGCCTCATTGCGTTTTCTGGGGCTTATCGATGCTAACGATTTTCCTACGGAACGCTTGAAGAGACTGGTGGCAGCTCGAGGCACGGAAAGGCAATCGCTCCTGCGGGTTATTACGGTTGATGCCTATAACTTCTTAAGTGAAGGCACGTTCGACCTGGCAACGGCAACCTATGCACAGCTTCAGGAAGTATTCAGGGACCGCTTCCAGCCTACGGGAGATGTTGCGCGCAAGTGTATTAAGTTTTTTGTGGCACTCACTACCGATGCCGGAGTTCCATTGTCACCGCATATTGTGAAACGGTTCCGCTCCAGCGATAATGGAACCGGAACTAAATTAAATGCCAAAAAATCTGGAACTAAATCATTAAGGAACATACAAGTTCCACAACCAACGGTAATAGTTCCACAACGGAATGGCTGGAGTGAGGCGCTGCTGTCAAAATTCCCTTCTTTTGACCCTGCCTGGTCTGAAGAACTTCAGCTGAGCTGGTTCAAAGCATTCGACGAATTGCTAAGGCGCTTCCCCGGTATCAGTCACTAGTGCCAGTGCCGAAACTAGGCTTCTGGTGCAGGCAGGACGCGAATGGCGGACTCGCCGGGAACGGGGCAATATGTTTCGCAGATACCGCAGCCGATGCATAGTTCCGCAAGCACATGGGGGCGCTGCACGCCGTTACGACCGCCGCCGCGCCCCTGCCCCCCGCCTTCATTAAAGGCGATAGCTTTTTGAGGCACCGGACACATCTCTTCGCACACACCACATGGTGTTCCCTCGTTCCAGGGAATGCAGCGGGTGCGGTCGATCTTAGCGATGCCGATAACGGTCTTTCTCTTATCTTCAAGAGCAAGCGGTGCGATGGCACCGGTGGGACAGACCTGTCCGCAGGAGTTACAGGAAAAGTCACAGTAGGCAAGGCGCGTCTCCAGTTGCGGCGTCCAGAGCTTTCCCTTAGCGCCGGATGGTGCGGCTGGCTGAATCACACCAGTGGGACAGACGCGGGCGCACTCTCCGCAACGGATGCATTTTGTTTGGAGTGATGACTCGCTGCTGCCGGGCGGACGGATAAATGATGAGATTCTCTCACCGATAAGCGGCGCGATTTTCAATACGGCGGCGGCTATCGCCGCCAGGCTGGCGGTAACCAGGAACCGGCGACGGGAAGGGTCGTGGTGCTGCGGTGCCAACTTCCAGTTATTACGGAAAGAGATTGCCTGGGTGGGACAGACCTCGGCACATTTCAAGCAGGTGATGCATTCAGCGATGTTGGCGGCGAATTTCTGTGCCGGGTCGATGGCGGCGGTGGGGCAGGCAATGGCACAGCGGCGGCAGGAGATGCATTTGTGTTCATCCACATAATGGCGGAGCCATGTGATTTTACCAATCAGTCCCAGCAAGCCGCCCAGCGGGCAAAGGTAGCGGCACCAGAAGCGGGCGCGGATGGCATTGAGTACCAGCACCACTGCAAAAAACAGGGCAATCGCTACGTTCGGTCCCCAGAAAGGCTGGTCGTTGATGACAGCACCTCTCAGCAGATTGTTCAGCCAATCCGGGATTCCTGTATTTGCCAGCAGGGCGGAAAGCCCGGGCAGAATAAAGCTGGCGATGGCGCGGAAAAGCAGCGTGATGGGGTCGAGAAAAATCAGGGTCAGGCTGCCCAGCATGGCGGTAAAGACGATGACAGCGAGGAGCAGGTATTTACCATGCCGCCAGAAAGACGGGATGTCTATCTTGTCTTTACGGAGTCGGCGTGACGGCGTCCAGTCCAGGATAGTGCCCAGCGGACAGAGCCAGCCGCACCATGCACGGGAGACCGCCAGCGTCAGAAGCAGGGTAATGATGCCGAGCGCCAGCGGCGCCATCCAGGTATGGCTCGCCAGCATAGCGGTGATGCCGGTCAGCGGGTCGAGGCGGAAGAAAAGGTCATGGGGCAGCCATGTGGTGCTGTTCTGCCGGGTCGCCAGCAGCAGGTACAGGAAGATCAGCAATGCCAGCACCTGTACAGTACGGCGGAAATACCGCCACTTAGCGGAGGACTTTTCCCCCTTGTGGTTTATTAATGCCTCAGCCACCTCTACTCCTCCTATACGCTTATCTCGGTTATTTTGACTTTGCTCAGGTCCATCATGCCCAGTCCCATGCCCGCCGCCGCCCGGACAACCGGAATATCGGCGCCGGTCAAGCCGAAGAGTGTCGCCGCGTAGGCGTCCATCGCCACAAAGTCCGTACCGGCGATGACCGTGTTCATCATTTTGACATCATCGAGGCTGCCGCCCGTGGGACCGTTTCTCGTCAATATGCGCACGGCATCGATTACGGTCAATTCCGGGCGCAGCAGGCTGGCCAGGTCGGCGACTCGCTGCGGTAAATTAAAGTGAAACTGTGGTCTATCGAGCACCAGTCCCATCAGGTTTTTCATACTTAATGTCAGGCGTGCCAGGCTGTGATGTTTGGCGATGGGCACGTTAATCAGGACATCAGCTTCGAGGGCGTCATTATAGACCATCCATTTTTTAATATCTTTGCCTTCGGGGATGTTTGTCTCTTTAAATCCGGCGCGGCTCATAATCACCATTTCGCCGCCGGCGGCGCGCACGGCTTCCTGGATGCCGCTTCTCAGATAAGCCTGCTCCGCAGTGCCGCCGAAGGGCTGATCCATCACGCTGACCTTTTGAGCGCCGGCGCCGCGGCAAAGCCGTACCAGTGTGCTGATGACCTCCGGGTTGGTCGTGGCGGCGTATTCGTAAGTATGATAGGCGACGCATATGTTGGGCTTGATAATCACTGTATTGCCGGGCTTCACAAAGCGCTCGATGCCGCCCAGCGCCTTGACGGCGGCTTCGGTAATCGCCGAAGGACTCTTGCCGCGCACTACAGCGAGCCCGTCAGTTACTGCCGGCGTTGTCAATGTCGGAGTTGGTGATGGTGCCGTAGTAGACGGCGGAGCATTTGGAGATATGGGAAGGGGCGCGGTCTCTTTAGAGCAGGCAGCCAGCGGGAAAAGAGCGGTGGCAGCAGCGGTGCTGAAACCCAGCGTCATCATGCGGTGGATAAATTCGCGGCGGGAAATTTCCAATTTACATTCCTCTACTAAATATAACGAAGAATCTTATTATTTCGTTAGTGATGCACGGTTTTACGCGCTCCCTATCTTCATTGTAAGCGGAGTGACTATGAGGGAGCAAATCGGCAGCATCTTGGATGTCATGGTCGGGCTTGAGCCGACTACTAAGACGTCCGTTTGCTGGATTCCCGCGAAAGCGGGAATGACATCTTTTTGTAAGACGTCTATTTTACCTTGAAAAACAGAATGCACAGCGGCGGAAGTTTGATACTGATAGAAGAAGGCTGACCCTGCCACGGTTTTGCTTCGGCGGTAATGCCGCCCATATTGCCCGCGCCGCTGCCGCCGTATTCGCCGGCATCGCCGTTCAGGAGTTCCTGCCAGAAACCCGGCTGCGGCACGCCGATGCGGTAATTCTCTCTGACCACCGGCGTGAAGTTACCCACGACCAGTATAGTGTCTTGTTCATTATTGCCTTTACGGAGGAAGCTGATGACGCTGCTATCGGCATCGCTGCCGTCAACCCAGGCGAAGCCCGCTGGCTCGCAGTCCTTCTCATGGAGCGCCGGCTCCTGGCGATAGAGACGGTTTAAGTCGGTCACCCAGCGCTGCAAGCCGGAATGAGGCGGGTATTTGAGCAGGTGCCAGTCCAGGCTTTCTTCGTGGGTCCATTCCCGCCACTGTCCGAACTCGCCGCCCATGAAGAGCAACTTCTTGCCGGGCTGGGCGTACATATAGCCGAGGAGCAGCCGCAGGTTGGCGAACTTTTGCCAGTCATCCCCGGGCATCTTGCCGAGCAGCGATGCTTTGCCGTGGACGACCTCATCGTGGGAGAGGGGCAAGACGAAGTTCTCGGAAAATGCGTACACCGAGCGGAAAGTCAGGTTGTTCTGGTGGTATTTGCGGTAGACGGGGTCTTTAGCCATATATTCCAGCGTGTCATGCATCCAGCCCATGTCCCATTTCAACCCGAAGCCCAGTCCGCCGTTATCGACGGGTCGTGAGACCAGCGGCCAGGACGTGGACTCCTCGGCGATAGTCTGCACATCCGGGTACTCCTTGTAGACCGCCCGGTTGAAGTCACGCAGTAAGGCAACGGCATCCAGGTTTTCCCGCCCTCCGTACTTGTTGCGTACCCAATCGCTGTCGGTGCGGGCATAGTCTAGGTAAAGCATGGAAGCAACGGCGTCCACGCGTAATCCGTCAATGTGATACTTGTCCAGCCAGAACATGGCGCTGCTGAGGAGGAAACTGCGCACCTCATGGCGTCCGTAGTTGAAAATCAGGCTGCCCCAATCGGGGTGGTAGCCTTGGCGGGGGTCGGCGTGCTCGTAGAGCCGGGTGCCGTCAAAATAACCCAGCCCGTGTTCATCACCGGGAAAGTGGGAAGGTACCCAGTCCAGGATAACGCCGATGTTATTCTGGTGGAGATAATCAATGAGATACATGAAGTCCTGCGGGGTGCCGTAGCGGCTGGTGGGTGCGAAATAGCCGGTAATCTGGTAGCCCCAGGAGCCGTAAAAGGGATGTTCCATAATGGGCAGGAACTCAACGTGGGTGAACCCCATTTTCGTAACATACTCCGCCAGTTGCGGCGCCAGCTCGTGGTAGGTCAACGGGCGGGAACCTTCCTCCGGGACGCGTCGCCAGGAACCGGGATGTACCTCGTAGACTGAGGCGGGCGCGCTGAGGGCGTTACGGGCGTGGCGTTGCACCATCCAGTCGCGGTCGTGCCACTGGTATTCTAGATCCCAGATTATGGAAGCGGTACTGGGGGGCGTTTCACAATGGAGCGCGAGCGGGTCTGCTTTCTCCACGGCGTACGCGTTATGATGGGAGGCAATATAGTACTTATACATGATGCCTTTGCCGATATGGGGGATGAAAGCCTCCCAGATGCCGGATTGTCCACGGGGACGCAGAAGATGGCTGTGGCGGTTCCAGCCGTTAAATTCACCGATGACTGATACCTGTTTGGCATTAGGCGCCCAGACGGCAAAATAGGTCCCCGGACTGCCATCTACCGTCATCCGGTGTGCGCCCAGTTTGCCGTAAAGACGGTAGTGGGTGCCTTCATTGAAGAGGTGAAGGTCATCATCTGTGAGCAGGGTAATGTCATATCGTATTGGGGAATGGATGTGTCTTTGGCGAATCTTGATATCTTTTTGTGCCATCTTTTTACTTATCCGGCGGTCTCTAGTATTTGCAGGATACCCTGAAGCGGGACACCCAACCAATCGGGGCGGTTGTCCATTTCATATCCGATTTCGTATATAGCCTTGTCCATGATAAAGGCATCCAGGTGTATCTTGAGCTGCTCCGGGTCGTCGGGGAGAAGGTTAACCGGCTCAATGCTGTCCAGATAGGCATTCAGGAAAACCGCGGAGACCCAGAGGTACCAGTAGCGTGCCCACTGTCGTAAAATGGGAAGTTCCGTTTCCGGTTTAGCGACCAGCGGCGCTTGCCGGAGCAGTGCGCTATGGGAGGCATAGTGGAAAGAGCGTATCATTCCGGCGACATCGAGCAGCGGCGAGCGCTTGAGCCGTCTTTCACTCAAGGGGCGCGCGGGTTCGCCATCGAAATCAATGATGGCAAAATCCTTGCCGGTGTAGAGCACCTGTCCCAGATGATAATCACCATGGATGCGGATGCGGGCGGCACCAATTTTTTTGTTGCGTATGAGTTGAAAACGCTCGATGATACTGGCTTCCTGTTCCAGTACGCGCTGCGCATCAGCCCGCAGGTCCTCAGGCAGGTTGCCCATTTCTCTCCGGAGCGTCGCCAGCGTTCTGGTAGCGTAAGCCCGCATCGCCTGGTAGCGTGAGTTCTGGTACATATAGGTAAATGGCTCCGGCGCGAAGTCAGGGACATTCGTTGATGAGGACAACGCCAGGTGCATTTCGGCGGTACGCTTCCCGAGAAGCTGCATCGAGTTCAAATAAAGCCCGATAGTTTCCCTGGCGAGGTCAGGAGGGTCACGAGGTAAAACGAGCAGGTGTTGGGGAGGGAGGGGGGGGACCTGTACCGTGGGATGCGCCAGCACGATCTTGAAGTAGCGCTCCAGGGAGTCCAGGGTGTATTGCCAGGCATCGCCTTCATTGGGCACGTAATGATGGAGTACCGCGATGCTCATCGGCGGGTTCTTGCCCAGATTGTAGTCCAGAGTGCCGGCAACCCGCGCGCTGTAAGCGAAAGATGTCTTCTCGGTAAGAAACCGCCCGATTTCCACATCAGGAGCCAGTCCCTCTTCCAGCTTGCGGTACAGCTTAAGGATAAAGCTGTTGCCGTAGACCATTGAAGAGTTCGTCTGTTCTACTTTGAGGGGAACCGGCTCGAGCTCCGGGACGCTCATGCCGGGAGCATGTCGCATGGTGCGGGCGGCAGAGGCAGTGATGTTGCCGAAGGTACCCTCGAAGCGGCGCCGCCGGGCTATTGCGGCAAGCAGGATTTTCCCGAAGCGCTTATCCACGAAGGCATCATAAAGCAGCCGCTCGCCGATGCCATATCTCGGCTGCAGGTGGGCGACCGCGGCGCCGGGGTACTGCTTCAGCAAAAGCTCCGTCTGTTCGGTCGGTGCCACCATCAGCGGCAGGACATATGTTTCCATCTCTCCTTCGGCGTATTTGACCTCAGCCAGGACAAAATAGGACATTCCGTCCCCCAGTGCCATAGGTATTGCGTCGCGGACGTCTACCTTCCAGGGGTGGCGTGCTTTACCGCGGAACCATCGGCGCCCTCGCAGGTATTCCAGTAATGGTTTTTCCAAATTGAACCAGTTGTCTTTCCGGAAAAGGGCATCCTCGGTTTCGGCGATGGTCGGTACTTCACGTACCTCTTCGGCAGGGAGCGAGCGGATGCGCAGGGATTCGGCAGGCTTGGATTCCAGGGAGAACCAATAGTAAGCATGGGGACTAAGGGTAAAGTAATATTTGTTATCCGTAATGGGGGCGAATTCCACCCGCCCGAACAGGTCAACTGGGCGGTAGCCCTGAAAGGCGGAAAGGTCAATCTGGGTTTGCTGGGGTAAATGGGACAAATTAGCTACGATAAGGAGATTTTCGTCGAGCCTATCTTTCTTGTAGCGGCGCAGGAAAGCCAGCACCTTGCGATTATCCGGGTGCAGGAACTCGATATCGCCGTTGCCGAAGGCGGAGTAACGCTTGCGCAGGGCAATGACGCGCTTCATCCACCAGAGCAGCGAATCTGAATTGCTCTGCTGGGTTTCTACGTTGATGGCTTCATAATGGTATTCGGGGTCAATAATCGGCGGCAGGAAAAGCCTTTGAGGATTCGCATGGGAGAAACCCGCATTGCGGTCCGGGCTCCACTGCATGGGCGTGCGGACCCCGTTGCGGTCGCCCAGGTAGAAGTTGTCCCCCATGCCGATTTCATCACCGTAGTAGATGACTGGCGTCCCCGGCAGAGAAAAGAGCAGGATATTCATCAGTTCAATCTTACGGCGGTCGTTGTTCAGCAGCGGCGCGAGGCGGCGGCGGATGCCCAGGTTAAGGCGGGCGGCGGGATTCGCGGCGTAGATGCGGTACATATAATCGCGTTCCTCGTCGGTGACCATCTCCAGGGTGAGCTCATCGTGATTGCGCAGGAAGAGCGCCCACTGGCTGTTTTCCGGTATGGCAGGCGTTTGCCGGAGAATATCGATGATGGGAAAACGGTCTTCCATCTGGATTGCCGTAAACAGGCGCGGCATGAGCGGGAAATGGAACGCCATGTGGAATTCATCGCCTTTACCGAAGTAGGCAGCGGCATCCTCAGGCCACTGGTTCGCTTCGGCAAGGAGCATGCGGTCTTTGAATTTCTTGTCAACATGGGCACGCATTTGTTTGATGAAGTCATGGCTCTCCGGCAGGTTCTCACAGGTGGTGCCTTCGCGCTCGTAAAGATGCGGCACTGCATCAACCCGCATGCCGTCGACGCCCAGTTTAAGCCAGTAGTCCATGACCCGTAGA
>JAQTQH010000041.1 GCA_028712355.1 Dehalococcoidales bacterium | reverse complement strand
CATTACCATTGATAATTTGTGCGGTCATGCTTGCTTATTCCTATTGTTGTTTTTCCTTAAGTAATGCATCCATCAACGCGTCCACTGCTTTTGCCGCCGGAGCACTATCCGGAAGGTCGAGTAAGGGCTTCATTTTAAGGTCGTATTCATATATTGTCTGGTCCTGGGGAACAATAGCCGTCGGTTTGATTTCCAGCCGCGCCAGTTCCGCGCTAATCAAGGGGTCCAATACCTCCGGCACCTGGCTGATAATCACGGACTGTCTTTTGACCGATAATCTCAATTCTTCTATCAAGCTGCTCAGGCGGGCGATGGTGCGCACTCCTCTGACGGAGTGGTTCGAGATGAGCAGCATTTCATCGATGTTCTGCGTGGTGCGGCGGCTGAGGTGCTCCATACCGGCTTCGTTATCGATGACGACATAAGCGTAGTTGCCGGAAAGCTGGTCGATGAATTTGCGCAGCATGAGATTGGGGTAGCAGTAGCATTCCGCTCCCTCTCCTTTGCCCATCGTGAGCAGGTCGAGCCCCTTCGCTTCAGTAATCGCTTCGTTCAGCTTGAATTCCAGGTAGTGCTCCTTGGCCATACCCTGCGGAATCTGGATTTTTTCCTTCTGGAACTCATCCAGTATCAGCCCAATCGTTTTACCGGTTTCGATGCCCAGGCTTTCCCCGAGATTGGCATTGGGGTCGGCGTCCACGGCGAGGACAGGTGTAAGCCGTTTCTTCAGCAGATAACGGATAACCAGGGCGGTCAGCGAGGTCTTCCCGCTCCCTCCTTTTCCAGCTACGGCAATGCTTATCGTCAATGCTTTTCCCTATTGCTTAATATTTTTCTGCCGCTGGCTGAGCCTCCGGGTAACTTCCGGGAAAACCTCGGCATGGGTATGCGGCAGGAACATAGCGGCGGTATATGCGTCCATGAAATCGGCGCTGTCGCTGAGTTCGATATTGGTCATCATGGCAGCGATGCGCCGGGTATCATCCAGCAGGTCGGTGGAGAAGGAGACCAGCCGGGCACCCAGCAGCGAGCCGTTGCCTACGAAGATAAAACGGTCTTCGGGCAATTCCGGCAGCAGCCCGATGGTGATGGCGCTTCTGATATTCAGATGGCTGCCGAAAGCTCCGGCGATGATGACCTGGTCGAAGGCGGCGCAGCTGACGCCGGCACTCTTGCTCAGCGTCTGGCAACCGGCGTACATCGCCGCCTTGGCGCGGATGAGGTTTTCAATATCAATTTCGGTAATGACGATGTCTCTGCCAATCTGGGTTTCCGGCGCCCAGGCAAGGACGTATTCGTAGCCGTCTTCTCCGGGGCGGACTCGTTTGGTGGGCAGGCTATGGTGGAATTTGCCGTTCTGGGTAATGACATCAGCCTCCAGCAGCCGGGCAATGGTGTTAATCAGTCCGGAGCCGCAGATTCCCTTCGGTTTCGATTTGCCGATAACACCGATTTTCGGTTCGTAGGTTTTATTATCAATGTCAAAGTCTTCTATCGCGCCGTCGGTGGCGACAATACCGTGGCGGATGCCGCCGCCTTCGAAGGCGGGTCCTGCCGAACAGGACGCGGTGACCAGCCATTCCGAGTTGCCGATGACGATTTCGCCGTTGGTGCCGATATCCAGGGAAAAAATCAGCTTGTCGCGCTGGTACACCCCCGTGCCGACAACCCCCGAAACAATGTCACCGCCTACGTAGCTGGACACTGCCGGAGCGGCGAACATCAGTACCCCTTTTCTTACCCTGATGGCCAGCGCACGCGCCTCCCTCGGGGGAAAGAAGTTGGCGGCGGGAGTGTAGGGTGCCCGGCGGAGGTACCGCGGGTCTATGCCGAGGATAATCTGGGTCATGGTGGTGTTGCCCGCCAGCATAATATGCCCGATGTCTTTGCGTTTGACCTTACTTTCTGCCAGGAGGTTATCAATGACTTTATTGACAGTAGCGACGACGGCGTTCTGCAGTTTTTTCAGCCCGCCGGGCTTCTCCGCCTGGGTGATGCGGGTAATCACATCTTGCCCGTAAGGTATCTGCCCGTTGAATTCAATGCTCTCGGCGATGATTTTGCCCTGGTTCAGGTCAAGAAGCTGCCCGCAGACCGTGGTCGTGCCGATATCAAAAGCAAGTGAATAGTGCCTTTCCCGGGTGTCCCCCGGTTCGACGTTGAACACCAGTAGTCGTCGCCAATCCCGGCTAATATCGCGCGCTGCAGTCGTCACGATAGAAACGGTGACCTTCCATTTGCTGCTGCGGAGTATTTTGGGCAGTGTCTTTAGGATTTCCACATCTACACCCAGGTTCCGCAGCCCGTGTTGCTGCTTGAGACCGCGCAGCAGGCGGGACAGGTCACTGGCATTATCGGTTAAAGTGGGGGGTGGGAGCTCGACATAATATTTGGTGAAGGGTGGCTTGAAGCGCCAGCCGGTTGCCAGCGCCGCCGATACGTTCTTCCCCTCGCGGGCGACAATCGCACGTTCGATTCGGGACTCCGCCGGTATTTTTAACGTAAGATCAGTGAGGATGCGGGTCTGGCAAGCCTGGCGGACACCTCGCGCATATTCTGAATCGGAGATACGGGCAGTGCGGATGGTTTCAACCTCTCCCTTTTCAATGACGACCTTGCAGGTGCCACAGGTGCCCGCGCCTCCGCAGGAGGCATGGAGACGAATCCCGGCGGCGATGGCGGCTTGCAGCAGATTATCGCCCTTCGCCACGACAACATCAACGTTATCGGGATTAAAGTGGACGGTGACCTTTTTCCCGTGCAATTCTTTAGTCATATCGACACCCGCAAGATGGATACGAGGCGATTCGGCAACCCGGTCTTTAAAAGAGGAGAAGCGGAGCAGTCTCTTCCGGCTTCTCCGCCGCAATATTCACCGTAATAATGCTAAATAGCCTCAACCCAATTATTAATCTACCTCATGAAGACCCTTGACTTTTCCAGTGTTGACATCAATATCAACCTTACGGAAGGCGGGGTCGGAGCCAGTGCCAGGCATCAAACTGATAGTGCCTGCCATCGGGCAGAGGAACTTGGCTCCCGAGTAAATCAGGACATCGCGGATAGGCAATATCCAGCCTTTGGGGACTCCCTTTAAAGTCGGGTCATGAGTAAGACTGAGATGGGTCTTAACCATCATTGTAGCATATTCATCGTATTTAGGGTCAACTTCAAAAGCCTTGGCTTTCGCTTCCGCTTCGGGACTCCAGGCAACGCCTGCGGCACCGTAAACCGTCTTAGCAATGGTTTCGACCCGCTGGCGCAGCTTCATCTCATTGGGATAGAGGAAATGGAAGTGGTTATCTTCTTTACAGGCTTCTTTGACCGCGTCCACGAGTTCCTGGGCGCCTTCGCCGCCGTTGGCGAAATGCGTTGAGGTAGCGCAGCGTGCTCCTGCAGATTCGGCGGCTTTGCGTACGATGGCGACCTCTTCTTTGGTATCCGTGGGGAAGCTATTGATGCACACGACCGGATTAATGCCCGCGGTCCTGATGGTATTGATATGGTGCAACAGGTTGGCACAGCCCTTCTCGACCAGTTCCGGAGCGGACTTCTTATAGGCATCCGCCAGGGCGACGCCGGGAGTTACCCTGGGGCCGCCGCCGTGCATCTTGAGCGAACGGATGGAAGCGACGAGTACCGATACGTTTGGCTTGAGACCGCTGAGACGGCATTTGACGTTCCAGAATTTCTCGAAGCCGATATCGGCGGCAAAGCCGCTCTCCGTTACGTGGTAATCAAACATCTTCAAGCCGAGTCGGTCGGCTATGATTGAGGACTGTCCTAAGGCGATGTTGGCGAAAGGACCGGTATGCACCATGCAGGGCTGGTACTCCGCCGTGCAGACGAGAGTAGGATTGATGGTATTGCGCATCCATGCTGTCATGGCTCCGGCTACCTCGAGGTCGGCGGTGGTCACCGGTTTGCCCTTCTTATCAAAGGCTACGATGATGTTATTCATTCTTTCACGGAGGTCCGCCAGGTCACGGACGATGGAGAGCATTGCCATCAGTTCGGAGCTTACCGCGATGCTGAACTTGGATTGCATCAGGAAGCCGTCCATACGTCCGCCGATGCCGATGATGATGTTGCGCAGGCTCTGGGCGCAGAAATCTAGAACCCAGCCCATCTCGATGCGGGAAGGGTCGATATCCAGGCGGCGTATCCCGCTCAGGCGCGCCAGCTGTTCATCATCGTAGTTGCGCTCATGCTGCATTCTGGCTTGCAGGGCGACCATCGCCAGGTTATGGGCGTTCATAATATCGTTGATATCGCCGGTAAGACCCATGGAAAATTCGGTGTGCGGGATGAGGACAGCGTTGCCGCCACCGGCGGCGGTGCCTTTGAAATTCATGGTGGGTCCGCCGGAAGGCTGGCGAATGCAGCCGCCTACATTGAGTTTCTGCTTGCCGAGACCTTCGATTAAGCCAATTGTGGTCGTGGTCTTGCCTTCGCCCAGCGGGGTGGGGGTCACGGCAGTCACCTCGATGTACTTGCCGTCCGGCTTTTTCCCGAGGCGCTGCATTATTTTCATAAAGTCGAGTTTAGGAGTTTTGCCGAAGGGGATTATTTCGTCCTTTTGCAGCCCCAGTTTCTGCTGCCACTCGTCCGTAGTGGGCATGTGCTTTTCGGCTTCTTCGGCAATCTGCCAGTCCGCCATTTTACTTGTGTCGAAAGCCACTCGTATTCCCTTTCTCCCAGACTATTAGCATCCGGGTTGTTGCCGGTTGCTGCCTATTTTACCCGTTTTGTGTTACCGTGAGTAATTTTCTAAAAATGTTTTCAATTTCGGCGGCCACGCGGCAACTGGCTTCGAAAACAGACTTGCCCGCCATGTCCGCATCGATGATTGCCTGGTTGTAAGGAATGAAACCGAGGAAATCGAAGCTGGGCAGGCTGGCAGTAATAAATTCCTTTTCCGCTTCGGTCTTGATTTTATTGCCCACTATGGAGATACTGAGCAAACCAAGGTCCTGCGCCAGCTTGTGAATGGTGAGGGCAGTCTCGATACTGCGGTGCCCCGGTTCCACGACCACGATAAGTTTATCGACGGCTCTGGCAGTTCCTCGCGCTAGGTGCTCAATGCCGGCTTCCATATCCATAACAACTACTTCGTTGCGTTGGAGCAACAGGTGAGAAAGCAGCGCCTGGAGCAGGACTCCCTCCGGGCAGTAGCAGCCGGTGCCGCCGCGCTTGATGCGTCCCATTACCATGAGCTTGATGCCGTCCAGCCTGGCGGAATATTGCTCAGGCAAATCATCTACGCGGGGATTCAGCTTGAAGAAGGAACCGGACCTGCCGGGACGGGCACCTGTGCGCTCTTCAATGATGTCGCTTAATTCGGAGATGGGGGTAATCTCTTCGGGGTGGGCAAAACCGAGAGTCGCGGCCAGGTTGGCATCGGGGTCGGCATCGATAGCGATGACGGAATAGCCTGACCCGGCGAAGCGCCGCGCCAGCGAGGCTGCCAGCAGTGTCTTGCCGACACCGCCTTTTCCGCTAATCGCTAATTTCATCCGTGTTTAAATCAATTCAGGAATTCCTGAAAGAAATCTGAGATACTACCAGAGATGTCATGCAGAAGGATAGGGATTTAACCTTCAATGATTTTCCCACGCCTGCATTCGCTTAGCTGACGATGAATGTGTATTAGTTTAGCCTATCATATAATTAAAGTCAAATTGGTAAGAACGGTTGCCTTTTAAATGTTGAATGACTAGAATTGGTGTCATGAGGAGGTAATTAGAAATGGCAATGATTGAAGTAAGCGTTGTGCCTGTGGGGACAAAGACTGCTTCACTGAGCCGGTATGTGGCACAGGCGGTGCAGCTCCTCGATGCAGAAAAGGGCATTAAATATGAACTGACGGCGATGGGCACTATCATCGAGGGGGATTTAACACAGCTCCTAGAAGTAGCCGGTAAGATGCACCGGGCAGCTTTCACGGAAGGTGTGCTCAGAGTGGGTACCAATATCAAGATTGACGAGCGCCGGGATAAGCCGTCGACCATTGCGGGTAAGGTGGCGTCCGTACAGAAAAAGCTAAGAGAATAAAAACGGTTACTTGTATTTTCAGCATCGTAACGATAAGTTAGCAGGGAAAGAGAGGCTTATATTATCTGGTTTTTTCTGGTAATTATTGGTCTCTTCATCGGCGCCTTCGGTACGCTGATTGGTGTCGCCGGCGGTTTTCTGCTGGTCCCTATCCTGCTTTTTCTTTACCCGGGGGAAACGGCAGCTACTATTACCAGCACCACGTTGGTCGTAGCCTTCTTCAATGCCCTTTCCGGCTCGTTGGCATACATGCGGCTGCGGCGGATTGATTTCCGGTCTGGGTGGATGTTTTCTTTGACCGCCGTGCCGGGGGCTATTATCGGTGCTTACATTGTTACCATCATCTCTCGAAATACATTTCAGTATGTCTTCGGTGCTGTTTTGCTGGTGGTTGCTGCTTATCTGCTCGCGCGGCCCCAGAAGAAAATAATGAGCGGCGGCATTTCCCAATGGCAAGCGGTGAGACGGTTAACCGATAGTAATAATAATGTGTATGAGTATTCTTTTGACCGGATTCTCGGCTTGGGCTTTGCTTTCATTGTCGGCATAATGGCAGGCTTACTGGGTATCGGCGGGGGGATTATCCATGTGCCGGTGATGATACAGGTCTTGAATTTTCCGGCGCATATTGCCACGGCTACTTCTCACTTTGTCGTGGTTATCAGCATTTTCGCCGCAATCATGACTCATATTACTTCGGCGACCTTCGTCGGCGAAATCGGTCGGGTGATAGCGCTCTCCGCCGGTGCGGTTATCGGGGCGCAGTTTGGGGCGCGCCTCTCTCGCAAGGTTACCGGAGTCCTGATAATAAGATTGCTGGCAATCGGATTAGCAATAATCGCCTTACGCCTGCTTATTGCTCCGTTTTAGACGGAGGGGGTTTATCGATGAAGATTTATGGCACTGGCGGTGAAATGACGAACCTGAATTTTGTGGTTAAAACTGGACTGCTAATATGACCTTGATTTATTGTATTCTCCTGCTGGTAACCGGACTGGTTGCCGGGTTTGCCGGCGGCTTGCTGGGTGTTGGCGGCGGTTTCATCATGACGCCGGTGCAATACTTCATTTTTGCCGATATGGGTTTATCTACCGATGTTGCTATCAAGCTGGCATTCGGCACAAACTTATTGGTGATTCTGCCCATGGCGGTTAGCGCTGCCTGGCGGCACAGCCGGAAGGGTATCGTCCAGTGGCGGACTGCGATAGTGATGGGCGTAAGCGCCTCGGCTAGCGCTTTTTTAGGGGCGGGTATCGCATCGCGTCTGCCCGGGGATTGGTTGAAAATCGCCTTCGGGGTAATCTCGATTTTGAGCGGCATCAGGATGCTGATGGTAAAAAAAGAGGAAACGACCTCGCCGCCCCGGGAAAGCTGCTGGCTTTGGGCAGCTTGGGCGGTGCCTATCGGTCTGTTGACGGGCATTCTGGGTATCGGCGGCGGTGTGCTGGCGGTGCCGGTGCTGTCACTGGTGCTGAAATTTGAGATACACCGGGCAATGGCAACATCCCTCGCCATAATGATGTTCACCAGTTTTAGCGCGGTCATCGGCTACACTATTAACGGCATCGATGCCGTCGGTCTTCCGGAATATTCCCTGGGCTATGTTTATTTGCCGTCGTGGGTATTGCTGATGGTGAGCAGCATCGTCATGGCTCAGGTGGGAGCGATTGCGGCCCACCATTTGCCATCACGGAAACTAGGTTATATTTTCATTGTACTTCTCTTTTATATGGGGATGCGGATGCTGGGTATTTTTGAGTGGCTGGGCTTGCCACTATAAAAAGGAGGAGCAGTATGGAAGTTAAAATCACTACACTGAGCGAAAATACGGCGAACTACGGTTTTATGGCGGAGTGGGGGCTCAGCATGCTTATCGAAGTGGACGGCAAGAAGATTCTGCTGGATACTGCGTTAAGCTTCTCCGCGGTACATAACGCGCAACTGCTGGGTATTGACCTCTCGGAGATTGACTGCATCGTACTGAGTCATGGTCACGCCGACCATACCGGCGGGCTGCGCGAGGTGCTGCGCCGCTCCGGGCCGAAAGAAATTTACGCCCATCCGGATATCTGGACGAAAAAATACGTCAACCGGCACGGCGAGCGGGAGCGCTTCATCGGCATTCCTTTCGCCCGGGAAGAACTCGAGGCGCTGGGCGGCTCCTTTAAACTATCCCGGGAGCCGGTCAAGCTATCGGAACACATCATGACCACCGGTGAAGTCCCGATGGTTACAGAGTACGAGTCGATTGAGCCGGTGATGTTCGTCAAAGAGCAGGGTAAGACTACGCCGGATGTTCTTGCCGATGACCTGTCGCTGGTGATTGATGCTGATTTTGGGCTTGTGGTCGTGCTGGGTTGCGGGCATCACGGTATCGTCAATACTTTACAGCATGCCCGTAAGCTGACGGGCAACGAGACGGTCTATGCCGTTATCGGCGGGCCTCATCTCATCGGCGCTGCTCCGGAGCGTCTGTCCCTGACGGTGGCGGCGTTGCGGGAAATGGGAGTTCAGAAGATAGGTCTCTCTCACTGCACCGGTTTTGCCGCCTCGGTATACCTGGCGCAGGAAATGGGAGATGCTTATTTCCTGAACAATGCCGGCAGCCGGATAAAGCTGCCGTTTTAATCGTCTTTCTGGCGGGTTGAATCACGGGCTGTCTTGCCTGCTTCGTGCGCATTATCGTCTGGTTTGCTCTTGCTGGTGGCAGTAGGCGTTGATTTGGGGTTGGTTCTGCCACTGGCTTTGCCGGCCAGCTTCACGGCAGTGTGTTCCGCCTTGCGCAGTATGCCGGCGGCTTTATGCCCGGCACCAGCTACAATTGCCACCGGTTTCTCACCGGCTTTACTTTCGGTTTTAGTCGATTTCGCGGAGGACTGCCTGGCTTGAAGACGGGTTTCCGTAGCCTTTTTCTCGGCATCGGCGATAATCGACACAGATTTTTTGTTCGCTTTTTCCCGGCTTTTTTCGGCCAGCTTCGCCGCCGCCAGTTCCGCTTCCCGCAGGATTTCGGAGGCTTTCTGGTGAGCTTCATCGAGTAGTGTAGCGGAGGCCGCGTCGGCTCTTGTTTTAGACCGGTCCGCCAGATCGTCCGCCGTTAGTTCCGCCTCGTGCAGGATTTTGTCGGCTTTTTGTTCGGCATCGGTGATAAGCGCCGCGGCTTTGGCATCGGAGTCCGCCGCCCTTTGCTCCTGCCCGCGGAGTATTTTTTCAGCCTCCTGACGCGCTTTAGTGATAATCGTCGCCGATTTTACATCGGCGTCCGCGGAGGTCTTCTCGGCTGCCGTGATGATTTGCTCCGCGTCCTGCTTGGCATTCAGGATAATCTGGGCGGCCTGCACATCGGCTTCGGCCTTGATTTTATCAGCCAGCTGCGTGGCGGCGAGCTTCGTTTCCCGCATTAATACCGCCGCCTCGGTCTGTGCCTTGTTGATTATCTCGGTATGCTGTTTGCCGGCTTCGGTTTTGGCTTTTTCGGCCAGGGCGGCAGCGGCTTCCTGTGTTTCTTTCAGGATTTTCGACTCTTTCTGCCGGGTTGTCATTATTATCCGGTTTGCTTCCGCCTGCGCTTCGGAGACCACCTTTTCCCGGGATACCAGTTCTCGTGCGTTCTTTTGCGCCTGGTCCAGTGTCGCATCGGCTTCCTGCCGGACATTGACCATAAATGCCTTCGCTTTTCGCTCAGCCTCGGCGCGGGTCTTTTCGAGCAAGTCCGCCGCGGCCTGTTCGGCATCATTGGAAACTTTAGATGCCCGCCGTCCTACCGCCGTCATAATCGCCGCTGCCTTCTCTTCGGCTTTTCTAATCAATTCCCCGGCGGCCCGTTCAGCTTCGCTCTTGCTTTCAAGCGCTTTTTGTTGCGCCTCGTTAATTATTCGTGATGCTTCCGCGGTTGCTTTTCGGGTAATCTCATCACGGGCAGTTAGCTCCCGGGCGGTCTCCTGGGCCTGATTTACGATGGAGGATTCACTTTGCCGGGCTGCGGCGATTATCGCTGCCGATTCTGTTTCGGCTTTATCTCTGGCCTTTTTCAGCAACTCGTCGGCAGTCTGCCGCGCCTCATGCAGGACACCGGAGGACTTTTCTTTAGCTTCGGCAACGGCTTTGTTGATTGCCTGTGCCGCGTTTTCCTCCGCTTTTCGTAATATGCCGGATGCCTGCTGTCGGGCTTCGGAAGTGATTTTGACTGCTTTAGCCTCCGCCTCCGTTTTTGCCTTTGCTGCCATCGCTTGCGCCGTTTGCTCCGCTGTGTTGATGATGCGTTTTGCGGTGTGCTTCGCTTCGAGGATAGCCATAGAAGCTGAATTTGCGATGGTTTCGGGACTGGCGGCGGGAGGGGATTCTTTGACAGCCGTTTCCGGATTTACGGCGGCTTGAGGCGTGGTCTGACCATCCGCTTGCTTGATAGCCGGTTTTTCCGCTACCAGGCTATAGTTACACCATTTACATTTAGTACCCAGCAGAGGACGACCGCAATTAGGACAGGGAGAATATATTTTCATTTTGTATACTCTGAGGAAGGTAATCCTCAATAGTGGAATTATAGCACTCCGGGACTCTATATGGGAAAATCCAGTCTTCAGGGTCCTGCTCATTCCCGGCATCATTGCGAGGCCATCCTTATGACGACCGCGATTGGGAAGAACCGGCGTACTGGTTACGATTACGTATTTTCCCCTAAGAGTGGTACAATGGCAAAAGACCTTTCGGAGGAAGGGGAAAATCATGGATGTATTGCTTATCGACCCGCCTTATATCAGTCTTAAGGGAATGTCCATCGAGCGCGGTTATCACGTCGGGCTGACGAGCCTGGCGGCGTACCTGCGCGCCGCCGGCATGGATACCGCCGTCCTCTCCGGCGATCTGTTGATGGGGCTGCCGGCGCATGTGTTGCTTTTAAATGCCAATGTCAGAAAATACGCCGCCGGGCAGAAACAATACAGTGAAATCATCGATAATAAAGAGCATTTCGTCTGGAAGAATTTAGCGGACATCGTGCGGCGGACGCAACCACGGATTGTGGGCATCTCGTACCTGACTCCGCTGAAATGCTCGGTGGAAAGGATTGCCGGGCTGGTCAAGGAAATCGACCGCAGCATCCGGGTGGTTGCCGGCTCGTTCCACCCTACTTTCTGCCCCGGAGAGGTAATGCGGAACGGGGATTTTGATTTTGTGGTCCGGGGGGAGGGTGAAGTCCCGCTATTGCGCCTCGTTCAGGAGTTGCGGAAGGATAACCCCCGGTGGGAAACGGTACCCGGAATCTCCTACCGGGATGGTGATGGCATGGTGCGCCATAACCCGGACGCACCGGTCATCGGCAATCTTGATACGCTGCCGTTTCCGGCGCGCGACCTGGTCTTAAATTGTGATTTTAACTCACACCGGGTGCACAGTGTTTCCACCGCCCGGGGCTGTCCCTATACCTGCACTTTTTGCTCCGACCATCGTTTCTGGGGCGGCAGAGTGCGCCGCCGCAGCGTCGGCAATGTTATTGAAGAGATGCGGCTGCTCCGGAAGACGTACCGCCGGATTGACTATGTGGATATCATCGATGGGACCTTTACCTTCGACCGTAAATACGTGCAGGCGTTCTGCGGCGCCATGCTCGGGCAGAAGATAGACCTGAAATGGCGGTGTACGGCGCGCTACGATAATCTCGATGAGGAACTGCTGCAACTGATGAAACAGGCAGGCTGTTCCGGTCTGTATCTGGGGCTGGAATCGGGGAGCGCCCGCATGCTGGAGTCAATCGATAAGAAGATAACGCTGGAAAAAATCAGCCGGGTCAGCGAGATGGTCTACAAAAGCGGCATCGCCTCGGCGACCTCCGTGCTCATGGGGCTGCCCGATGAGACCATGGAAGACATGGCGGAAACGCTGCGCTTTATGCGCAAAATCAAGGCGGATGTCTTTGATGTCAACAGCTATATACCGCTGCCCGGCAATGTATTATATGATGCCATGAGCGAGGCGGAAAGGCAGCAGGTAGACTGGCGTAAATCGTCCTACAAGTCCCTGGATAGCTATTTCGCCCGGCAAATGTCACCGGAAGAGTTCGGCAGGTATCGCTCGGAAGCCTATCAAATCGCCAACCGGGTGCGCCGCAAGACGTTGCTCCGTTTCGCCGCCCACCGGTTTTTCCCCATCGGGAAAATTTTTAAAAAGTAGTCAGGGTAATATCCGCCGGTGCTTCTGGTTCTCACTCTAACTTCAAGACAGGGGCATCGGGTAGGTTATATGCCTGCCGCTTATCTTAGCCCAAGGCGTTACCTCGTGGGGGCGCCGGCTGGTCTGGCTTAAAATATGGACTACCGCGATGCTCCTTATGGACAGGGCGTCTGCGATGAGTGAACGGTGGCAGCGCCACGGTACGGCTTCGGCACACATGAGGCATATCGTCTCTTCTCCGGCTAACTTGATCAGTTCCGCGAGATTTTCCTCAAATTCCGGCGTCTGCATATAGTCGGCGTAACCCCGGAAGCTGGCGTTATGCCAGCCAGTGTTCGGGGAGCCCGCCACAGGGTGCCGTAGTCCCCCCAGTCCCGCCATGTGCAGGTATTTGATGTCATGGCGCCGTAAAATCATCGGCAGTGCCTCTTTGTTGAACTGGGGATTGTGCCGCGAGCGCGGCACAGTACGTACATCGGCGAGGCGGGCTACGTTGTTATCTTTTAGTAATTTAACGAAGTCTTCCACAGTCCTTGTGGAATGCCCGATGGTGAAAATAACCTTTTCCGTGTTCGTCATGGTCAGCGTTTATGGTGTGACTGCCAAATGTCACGGATGAGAAGCAGCAGTATGATTATGCCGGTAATCAGGTTGAAGGTTGCCAGCGGATAGAATACGGCAGGGCTGGCGATGAAGAGGTGGCTGCTCCGGATAACGTCCCCGTATATCCTGATGACGAGGGAGTTCCCGATAAGGATAATCGCCGCCAGTAACAGGAGATACTTTTCCCATTTCATCATTGTCTCGCCTGATTTCACATAATCTTGTATTTCGGTCCGTCGCCGCCTTCCGGCACGTGCCATCGGATGGCCTGGTGCGGGCACTTGGTGCGGCAGGTCTGGCAGTGCACGCAGTTGGACGGGCTGAGCACGATATCATCGCCCTCTTCTTTATAGACCTCGGCGGGGCAGAAATAGATGCAGGGATGGCAACCGTAGTCCTCTTTACAGCGCTGGCACATGGCAGGGTCGGAAAAAGAAATATGGGAGGGCTCGTCCTCGCGGTGAATGGTGCCGGAAAGGCTGACCGCCGTCAAACGGTCAATCCCGCCGCTGTACTTCCGGTTGAGCTTGCCCTTGCTCATGCTCTTGTAGTCCGGCTCCGTTGCCATCCTGGGGAGCAGATTCTGGACAAGGGACAACGGTGCGCCCAGGTAAAGTCCGCCGCGCGTGAAACCCTGCCGATAATTCCGCGCTTCCTGCAGGTCCTTCATCACGAAGCTGTCGGATAACTTATCTTCGTACGCTTTCAGCGAATTTTTGGAATAGTCGTTCTTTTCAATCGCTTGGTAAATGGCTTCGGCGGCCAGGATGCCGGACTTGATGGCGTAGTGCAGCCCCTTGAGCTTGCGGACGTTGGTCAGGCCGGCGTCATCGCCGATAATCAGGGCGCCATCAGCAACCAGCCCCGGCACCGCGTAGTAGCCGGCTTCCGGCAGCGTCTTGGCGCCGTAGGCGATGGTCTCGCCGCCTTCGAGGAGTTTACTAACGAAGGGGTGCGATTTGAAGATTTGGAACTCCCGCTGCGGGTCGAGATCGCAGTAGCGCCAGTCCAGTCCCAGCACAAGGGCGACTGCCACGGTGTTCTTGCTCATGCTGTACAGCGTGCCCCCGCCGAAGACATCGGGTTTGTTGGGAAAGCCCAGCGTGTGGATAACACGATTGGCGCCGAAATTATTCTGCTCCGGCAGGCGGACGATTTCCTTCACGCCAAGGGAGTGGATTTGCGGGTTCTTGCCTTTGTTTAAGTTGCATTTATTCACCAGTTCTTCGGCAAGCTGTCCCAGCGAACCTTCACCGAGGACGGTGACTTTAGCTTCCAGCAGTTCGCCGGGGAGGTAATTGGATTGTTTCCCTCCATCTTTATTGAGTCCCTTCTCACCAAGCCGGATGCCCTTTATCGCGTCGTTCTCCATGACCAACTCGCGGGCGGCAAAGCCATTGTAGATTTCCACACCCAGCACGCGGGCAATATCGCCCAGCCAGTTGACCATCTCGCTGATGGAGAGGGTGTAGTCGCCCTTGTGGTGCATGGCGGCAGGAACAACGGCTCCGGGTAAGACTTTGTGCAACTTGTTTCCCATCAGGAAGACCAGCTCGTCCCGCTCTACTTTGTTGCCCAGCATCCTAGTGATAAAAGCATCTTTGCTTTCCCGCCAGTTGGGTACCAGTCCGCCGAGCACGTCCGCTTCGAAGACCGCCCCGGAAAGGTTATGCTGTCCCGGCTTGTCCGCTTTTTCGATGACCACCACAGACTCTTTGCGTCCGTTTTGATTTAAAAGCTGCTTCAGCTTAATCGCGCCCGTCAGGCTCGCCGGCCCGCCGCCGACAAAGAGTACATCCATCCTGTTCTGTCCCGTCATATCTTTTCTCCTGCTTTTCCGGCGGCCAGCGCGTGGATAAATTGCGGCACGACCTCCTCCATGTTACCCACCACGCCGAAGTCGGCGGCTTTGAAAATGGGGGCTTTCGGCTCTTTATTGATGGCGACGATGATATCCGAGTTCTGCATACCGGTGAGGTGCTGCACCGCCCCCGATATACCGACCGCGACATATACCCGAGGCTTGACGGTGTAGCCGGTCTGTCCTATCTGGTGGGTGCGCTCGATGAAGCCCATCTCCACGGCGGGGCGGGTAGCGCCCACCATCGCCTTTTCGCCGAGGAATTGGCCCAGGCTTTCGGCAAGGGGCACGATGTATTTCTCGAAGTTGTCGCGGGTCTTGCAGCCGGCGCCGCCGCAGGCGATGGCGCCCGCCTCGGAAATATCGGAAGTCAGCTCACGGCGTTCCGCGGCGATAATCCGCGCTCCCAGATCGCCTTCGGTCAGATTTGGGGAGTATTCGATAATCTCGCCATTTCTCTGGCTGTCCGGCGTCAGGGCGCGCATCACGCCGGGGCGGGCGGTGGACATCTGCACCAGCGAGTTCTGGGTAATGATAGCCGCCATAATATTGCCGCCCAGGGCGGGGCGAGTCTGCCGCATGACTCCGGTAAATTCCTGCCTGCCCCTCTGGAAGTCCACGGTGTCCAGCCCGGTGCAATCGGCGGTCAAGCCCGATTTGGCGCGGTAAGCCACGCGCGGTCCCAGTTCTCTGCCCAGCGGCGTGGCGCTGAACAGCATTATCTGCGGCTTGTGCCGGAATATCAGGTCGGCGACGGCTTTAGTATAAGGCACGGGCAGGAAGTCCGCCAGCAGGTCATGCTCGGCGAGGTAGACTTT
>JAQTQH010000040.1 GCA_028712355.1 Dehalococcoidales bacterium | reverse complement strand
TTAACTCGGTCCTGGTACTGGCCAATTCATCTTTCGTACTGGTTAACTCGGTCCTGGTGCTGGCCAATTCACCTTTCGTACTGGTTAACTCGGTCCTGGTGCTGGCCAATTCACCTTTCGTACTGGTTAACTCGGTCCTGGTACTGGCCAATTCACCTTTCGTACTGGTTAACTCGGTCCTGGTACTGGCCAATTCACTTGTAACGTTGGCGAGCTTATTTTCTGTTTCTCCAAGCATCCTTGTTGTCTCGACCAACTGAGATTGGGTATCAAATAACACATCTTGAGTATTTCGTAACTGGTCCCAAGTCAGTATTGCCCACCCAAGAACACCCACAAACGCAATTACAAGAAGTCCGGCAACGATCGCCAGTTTATTCGTCATTGCTTACCTCCTCCGTATTTCTGCAATCTATAAGTAAAGCCCAACAATAATCTTATATATCAACCTATCGTGATTTATGATTTTTCACTGGTTTCGCTTTAGATTATTTTAAACTATCCCCGCAGTTGCGCAATTACGCGGTTGAGCAGCTCTTCCTCGTCACGCACGCCGCGCACGTCCAGCTTGCTTTTACGGAAGGCGCGCACCATCGCCTCCACCAGTTTAGTTTTTGAAATTTTCTTGCCGCCGCTGAACTTGGCGGTGGATGCCAGCGCCTCCAAATAAGCGTCTTCGTCCCGACCCACGAACACGGAAAGCTTAATCATCGCCGATTTGGGCGCTTCCGGGGCGCGGGGTGCGGGGGGAGGAGTAGTAGCCTGGCTTTCGCCGGTCAGCCGGCCGAGGGCGGTGGAACCGTAGGCAAGCTCTTCTGTGATTGCAGCTCTTTTCATTTCAGCACCTCTTCTGTAAGTAATCGGTAGGCGGCGGCGCCCTCGGATTTTGGCGCATAGGTCAGGATGGACTGCCCGGCGGCGGGGGCTTCCTTGAAGCGCACGCTCACGGGAATTACGGCATCAAAGACGCGGATGCGGTCGCCGAAGGCTTTCTTGGTAATCTCGATGACCTCTTTGCTGTGCAGCGTGCGCGGGCTGGTCATGGTGAACAGGATGCCCGAGATTTTCAGCCCCGGATTGAGGCGTTCCTTGACGTGGATGACGGTATCCAGCAGCAGGGCTAAACCCTTCATCGCCAGGTAGTCCGCCTGCAGCGGGATGAGGATTTCATCGGCAGCGCAGAGGGCGTTGATGGTCAGCAGACCCAGGCTGGGCAGGCAATCGATGATGATGAAGTCGTAAGCGTCCCGCACGGTCGCCAGCATGTCCTTGAGAATCAGCTCACGGGACAGGGCGCTCACCAGGTCGAGCTGCGCCTGCGATAGCTCGATGTTCGCCGGCACGAGGTCGATGTTGGGATTGGCGGTCTTGAGGATGGAGTCCCGGATGGTGGGCGACTTTTTGTTGCGGATGAGTGCCGCGAGGGAATCGTAGACGGTGCGCTTCAGGCTTTCCGGCTTGAACCCCAGGCTGACGGTCAGGCTCGACTGCGGGTCCCAGTCAACGAGGAGGACGCGCTTGCCATGCTCGGCGATGCCGTCGGCGAGGGCGACAGCGGTGGTGGTCTTGCCGACGCCGCCTTTTTGATTGGCGATACATATAATTCGCATTTGCTACCATTATAGCGCATTTGCGTAACTGCGTCAATACTCTGATGCTCGTATGCGTAACTACGCAAATGCGCAGTATACAACTGCTAAACGCCTGACCGGGATGTATTAAAGAAATTTCCTCTCTTCCCTGCGGGAGAGGGTTCGACAGATGGACTAAGCGCCCAGGTGCTCGATGAGGATTTTGATGCCGATGCCGATGAGCACCAGCCCGCCGATGAGTTCGGCGCGTTTACCGATTAAGCTGCCCAGCCGGTGTCCCAGCAGGAACCCGGTGCCAGTCACCAAAAACGCCGTCGCGCCGATGATGCCGATGGATACCCCGATATGAACCTGCATCAGGGCAATGCTCAGTCCTACTGCCAGCGCATCGAGGCTGGTGGCTAAAGAAAGGACCAGCAGCATCAATCCCCGGGTCATATCGACCCGCTTTTCTTCCGTTTTATACCGCAGGCTTTCCTTTATCATGCGCAGGCCCACGAAAGCCAGCAGACCGAAAGCCAGCCAGTGGTCATAAGCGGAGATTGCCTCGACAATGGTTTGCCCGGCCAGCCAGCCCAGGAAGGTCATCAGCGCCTGGAAGGCGCCGAAGCTTGATGCCACCCGCAGCGTCTGTATGACAGAGGGCTTTTTCAACGAGATGCTGCCGCTGATAGCCACGGCAAAGCAATCTGCGGAAAGCCCCAGGGAAATCAGGACGACGGCCAGTAAATTTTCCACACGTTCAGTATGTCACAAAACGGGGGAACAGGGCAAAAATAAAGATACGTAAATGCGCAACTGCGCATTTACGTATCTTCTTAAGGGTAATCAGTCTGATAAACTACCTGTAATTAGGTCCCGGTTAATCCTCGATGCCGAGTTCCTTGAGGTAATCGATGGCATCCTGGACGGTGACAATCTTCTCTGCGGCTTCGTCCGGTATTTCGATTTTCTTATCCGGGGTGCTGAATGATTCCTCCAGCGCCATAATCAGCTCGACAAGGTCAAGCGAATCCGCACCCAGGTCTTCCACAAAGCTAGCTGTGGGCAGGACATCCTTCTCTTCAACGCCGAGCTGTTCCACAACTATACCCTTAATCTTATCGAAGATAATCGCCACGTTCTTCCTCCATTTTGAAACCTTTATCTGCGAGCGAGCGCGCTTACGGAACCCAGCACGCCATTAATAAAGCGGGGCGAATTATCGCCCCCGTACTCCTTGGCCAGCTCGACCGCTTCGTTGATGGCTACCTTTATCGGTACTTTATTATCAAATAAAATTTCAAAGATTGCAAGTCGCAATATGTTGCGGTCGATGACCGGTATCTGTTCCAGCGGCCATGCCGGGGCGTACTTACTGATATCGGCGTCAATCTGCTCCCGGTTCTGCCGCACACCATCCAGCAGTTCTCCGGCGAAGGCGGTGTTTTCCGCAGACATTTCGTTCTCCGCCAGCAGGCGTTTCAGCACCTCTAATGCCTTGTGTGAAGCGGTGTCTGCCTCGTACAGCGCCTGCAGGGCGATTTCCCGCGTTTTTCTTCTCGCTCCGGTCATATCATTATGCTCCAGCGTGAATTATATCATACCGCAGACAGCTTGACACCCCTCTTGTATAATTGTTAGACTTAAATCTGTTCCTGATTCAGACACGAAGTAAGGACGACTTATTTGAAGAAGATCGGCATACTCTATCACCCCATGGTAGAAGCGACGCAACGGAAAGCACGCGCGGTGCAGGAGTTCCTCGAGTCCCGCGGCGTAGCGGTCTGGCAATGCTCTTCGTGGGAAACCGGCGAGGCGCGCAAACTGTTGGCCGGGACTGATTTGCTCCTCGCGGTCGGCGGGGACGGCACCATCCTGCGGGCGGCGCAGGCGGTGGTCCCCGGCACGATACCGGTAACCGGTATCAACATGGGGAAGCTGGGCTTCCTGACCGAGCTCAGTGCGGCAGAAGCGCTTGAAAAGTTGCCCCTGCTGCTGTCCGGCAAAGGCTGGCTTGATGAAAGAGCGATGCTCCAGGCCGAGTTCGGCACAGGTAAGAAGGCACAGGTATTCCATGCCTTGAATGATATCGTGGTGGCGCGGGGTGCCGTCGCCCGCGTTATTTACGTTGAGACATGCGTCAACAGGGAAACGCTGAGCACTTATAAGGCAGATGCGGTCGTCGCGGCAACCGCAACGGGCAGCACCGGTTATGTCCTTGCCTCCGGTGGCCCTGTCATTTACCCCCGGTCGCCGGACTTTCTTATCATGCCCGTGGCGCCCCATACCGGGCTGCGTCATGCCGTGGTACTCCCGCAGTCGGCGGTGGTCTCGATGCGCGTCAGCACCCTTCACCCGGCGACGCTGAGTGTCGACGGGCAGGTAAACCTGCCCCTGGCAAATGATGATGTAATAACAGTCCGGCGCAGCCCGCATACCGTGCGCTTCTTGCGGCTGAACCCGGAAACGGAATATTATCGCTCTCTGAAAGAAAGACTTACAGGAAAACAGGTATGAGTAAAATCGAAAAAGCCACCATTCAGGATGTCGTCCAGATGCACCATCTGATTAATGCCTTCGCGGATAGAGGCGAAATGCTGGCGCGTCCTCTCAGCGAACTCTATGAGTATATCCGCGACTTTTTCGTCATACGCCAGGGTGGTAAGGTAATCGGTTGCGCCGCCCTTCACATCAGCTGGTCGGATCTCGCCGAGATACGCTCGGTAGCCGTTTCCGAGGAGGTCCGTAAACAGGGGCATGGCGCATGCCTGGTGGAGGCCTGCCTCAAGGAAGCGAAGTCGCTGGGCATCCCCACTGTATTTTGCTTTACCTATCGTCCGGAGTTCTTCCGCAAGTGCGGATTTGCGGACATTGATAAAATGGAGTTGCCGCGCAAGGTCTGGACGGATTGCTTCCGCTGTCCCAAGTTTCCCAACTGCGACGAGGTCGCGATGGTCTACCGCGCAGAGGCGCCGGTGAAAAATGGCTAAAGAGAAAAAACTTTCCAGCAAGGTGGTTTACGAAGGGCGCGCCTTCCGCATCCGCATGGATACCGTACAGAAATCCAGCGGCCAGTCTGCCCTGCGCGATGTCCTGGAACGCTCGGACTGCATCGCGGTGGTTGCTGTTGATGCTGAAGATAACGTTCTGCTGGAGAGGCAATTCCGCACGGCAGCGGGCAAAGAATTACTGGAGATACCCGCCGGCGGCATCGACCCCGGCGAAGACCCGGAGACCGCGGTAAAACGCGAAATGCGTGAAGAGACCGGCTATTTCCCGCAGAAAGTAACGCGGCTGGGCGGTTTCTACGCCTCGCCGGGCTATTCTACCGAGTATCTTTACCTTTTTCTGGCGACTGACCTGACGCCCAGCCAGCTCTTTGCCGAAGATACCGATGAGATTGAACTCGTCCGCGTGCCGGTCAGTAAAATACGCCGCCTGATTCTCAGCGGCGAAATTGATGATGCCAAGAGCATCGCCGGGCTGCTTATGTACTTGGAAAAGATAAAGGCACCGGGCAGCTAGCCCATCCCGTCCGTCAGCTTCCGACCGCCCAGCAGGTGCAGATGCAGATGCGGGACGACCTGCCCGCCCTCTTTACCGCAGTTAATCACGACGCGGTAGCCGCTTTCGGCGATACCGCCCTCTTTCGCCAGCTTGTTGGCGATTTTTACCATGTGCCCGACGAGAGCCGTATCGTTATCGGAAAGCCGGGCAAGCGAGGGAATGTGCTGGCGCGGGATAATGAGGATATGAGTGGGCGCCGCCGGGTGAATGTCCGGAAACGCGACTACTTTGTCATCCTGATAGAGAATTTTGCCGGGTATCTCCCCGGTGGCAATCTTGCAGAAAACGCAGTCCATTTTCCTTACCTCCAGAGCTTTATCAACGCTGGGGCTGGCAGCCCACTGGTAATCTTGCCACAACGCCTGTAGTGGCAAAAGAGCCCGCCCCGCGTTCTTGATAAGCGGTTGGGATTCGGTTTGCCAAAATTGGCGGACAATGGCTGGAAATTAACCTGCGATCTGGCAATTACTCGCCTTCGGCGAGCAGTTTGCGGAGTGCGACAATCATTTCCGGCGAATCGATTTTCATCGGGCAGCGGACTTTGCAGCGTCCGCAGGTCAGGCAGGTGTAGGCGATTGCCGCGGCTTTCTCACGGTCCTTATCAATCATGCCCGCCCAGACCGCTCCGTTGGAGGCAAAGTACTTGTCGCCGAAGTGCCCGGCGGTTACGGCGAAGACGGGACACTCATAGAGGCAGCCGCCGCAGCGCAGGCAGAAAAGCACTTGCCGTAAAATGGGATGTTTGGCGAGCTCGGTGCGCCCGCCGTCCAGGAATACGACGTGCACTTCCTTGGGTCCATGCGCGCCGTAAGTGGTGACCTTTTCGATATCGCCGGTCTTGCTGGGGCCGGAGACCAGGCTGACATAAGAGGGCACGGTATAGTTGGCGTAGCGCCAGGTAACCTCGCTCACTTTATAAGCTTCGGTCAGGGTCGGCACCAGCTTTTCCATGCCGATAAGGGCGATATGCACCGGCGGAGCGCCGGTGGAGAGGCGGATGTTGCCCTCGTTTTCAATCATGAACATCGTGCCGGTGTCCGCCGCGACCACGTTGGCGCCGCTGATGCCGATGTCCGCCGCAAAGAACTTTTCCCGCAGCAGCTTGCGCGCCGTGGCGACCAGCTTGGCGATTTCCGCAGGCAAGTCCTCGCCGGTAATGCGGGAAAATAGCTTGGCGACATCTTCCTTGGGGACGTGGATGGCGGGGGAAAGGATGTGCGCCGGCTTCGATTCCAGCTTCTGGATGATGAACTCACCGAGGTCGGTCTCGTAGACTTCGTTGCCTATGTGCTCCAGGTGGTGCCGTAGCCCGATTTCTTCGCCGGTCATGCTCTTGCCCTTGACGATGAGCTTGCCCTTACCGACCAGTCCGGAGATAATCTCCAGCGCTTCGGCAGCGGTCTTGGCATAATAGGCTTTGCCCTTGTTTTCCTCGATGGCGGCGCCCGCCTGATGCGCAAGCTCCTCCATCCGGTCGATGGCTTTGCTCTTGATTTCCCGCACCTCTTCCGCCAGTTTGATAGTATGCGGAAACTTTTTCAGGGCATTGCCGGTGTTGGTGCGGTAGCTCTTTATAGCCCGCGAAAGCGCCAGTCCGATGCGCTCATCGTGGGCGGCATCCATGATTTCCTTTTTATAATCGCTGAATGTTGACATAATTATCCTATCGCCATCGCCACGACCTGCGCCAGGTCGAGTACTTCGATATCGCTCTTTAATTCTTTAAGCCCGGTTTTAAGCTGCATGATGCAGCCCGGACAGTGGGTAACGATAATCTGTGCGCCGGTCACCGCCAACTCGCGGGCGCGGTTGGTTGCAAGCTGCTGGCTCAGTTCCGGGAAGACGGCTTCAAAGCCGCCGCCGCCGCCGCAGCATGTCGACCACTCGCCTTTGGCAAATTCCGGCTCGACCAGTTCCACGCCCTTGATTGCCTTGAGAATCCGCCTTGGTTCGTCAATCAGCCCGAGGCAGCGCCCCAGCTGGCAGGGGTCGTGGTAGGTTACCTTGGCCTCGCGGGGGAATTTAAGCTCCCGCCCGGTAATGTTCTCCAGCACCACCTGCACGAAATGCTTGACCTCGATATCATAGCCTGCTACCGCCTTGGGCAGCAGGTCGCGCAGGGCGTAAGTGCAGGACGGCACCATGCCGATGATACGCTTCACACCCAGAGATTTAAGCTGATGGTAGGTCTTTTGCGCATTTGCGGCAAATTCTTTTTCCAGACCGGCATAGTGCAGCAGCGCGCCGCAGCACGGTTCATCCTCACCTAAATAACCGAACTGAACACCCAGTCTGTTTAGCACGTTGACCGCCGCCACCAGCGGGGAATCTTCGGAGTCGGCGCCCTTTACCGTTACCTTGCGGTAGATTCCGGCGAGGTCGATGCCCAGCTTCTTCTGGAAACCCGCCAGGCGCATCGGCAAATCGGAGCCGACGGCGCTCTTGTCCATACCGCGGATAAGCCCCATCAGCGATTCCAGTTCTTCGCTGTACTGGTAGCCGCAGCCCGCAAAAAAGATTGTCTCGGCACGATTGGGCAGTTTAAGTCCTTCCGCCCACTTTGCCCCTTGCTTCTTCGAAGCGCCGAGGATATTGTCTTTGGACTTGATATTGTCAGCAATGTACTGGATGCCCGGCGGCACCAGGCTTTTTGTTTCTTTATCCATTTCTTACCATACTACGCAGTTGCGCAATTGCGTGTCTGCGTCACTACTCCTGTTCGGCGTCCACTCAATATTCTACGCTGTGTGCCAGAATTTTTCCATTTTAGCATTTCTGAATTTTGTTTTCCACAATGGCATTATTGACTGACTTAAATTTTAGCAATGACCGCGTCCGCCACCTGGACAGTTTTGGCTGCTTCAGCCGCTTCTCGCTCCGGCTTCATGTCATAGGTTACCGTCTTGCCTTCCGCAATCACGGTGGCGATGGCGTTTTCCAATCGGTCGGCGGCAGACGCTTCGCCGAGGTGCCGCAGCATCAGCACGCCGGAAAGCATCATCGCCATCGGGTTCACCTTGTTCTGCCCGGCATACCTTGGCGCGCTGCCGTGAGTCGGCTCGAAGACCGCCACTCCTTCCCCGATGTTGGCGCCCGGCGCCATGCCCAGCCCGCCCACGAGTCCCGCGCAGAGGTCGGAGATGATGTCTCCGTAGAGATTGGGCAGCACCAGCACATCGAACTGGCGCGGTTCTTTGACGAGCTGCATTGACAGGTTGTCTACCAGGCGGTCTTCAAAAACGATATCCGGATATTCTTTAGCGATCTCCCTCGCCACCGCCAGGAACAACCCATCCGAAAATTTCATGATATTCGCCTTGTGGACGGCCGTCACTTTGCCCCTTTTATAGCGGCGGGCATAGTCGAAGGCGTATTTCACAATGCGCCGGGAGTTGGTCTCAGAGATGACCTTGATACTGATACCGGAATCGCTCCCGATTTTCACTTTCTTGGCGCCGTTGATGTGTTTTATCAGGTTTGCGGCTTCGGGGGTGCCGCGTTCAAATTCGATGCCTGCATAGAGGTCTTCGATATTTTCCCGCACCACCACGATATCCACGTTCTTATAGAGGGAGGGCACGCCGGGATAGGTCTTGCAGGGACGCAGGCAGGCATAAAGCTCAAGCTCCTTGCGCAGGGCGACGTTGACGCTGCGGAACCCGGTGCCGATGGGCGTGGTGACCGGACCTTTTAAAGCAACCCCGTTTTTGCGGACAGATTGGAGGGCTTCTTCGGGCAGCGGCGTGCCGTACTTCGCCATGACGCCCGCCCCAACCTGCACTACCTCCCACCGGAAAGATACACCGGTGGCTTCCAGCACGCGCCGCGCCGCCTCGGTCACTTCCGGACCGATGCCGTCGCCGGGGATTAATGTTACTTTGTAAGACATGTCATTTAGCTGTCATTGCTTCGCTATGCCCGCAATGGCAAATCCTAATAATTTACAGCTTGAAATCGCCGTGTTTTTTGATATAGGGAATCAGCCCGCCTTCATCGAGGATGCGCAGCATCGCCTGGGGAATTTTGCCGGCGGTAAGCCGATTTCCATTCGTGATATCCTTAATCGCGCCGCTTGCCAGGTCGATTTCCAGTTCGTCGCCATCGTTGATTTTGTCCGTATCACAGATGAGTATAGGCAGTCCTAAATTGATAGCGTTGCGGAAGAAGATACGGGCGACGGACTTCGCCAGCACGGCGCTGACGCCCGCCATTTTCATCACCAGCGGGGCGTGTTCCCGGCTGGAACCCAGCCCGAAGTTATTGCCGGCGACCACAAAATCGCCCTTTTTAACGCGGGAAGCGAAGACCGGGTCGGCGTCTTCCAGCACATGCTTCGCCAGCTCCGGCAGGTTGCTGCGCAAGTGCGCATACCTGCCCGGGATAATATGGTCGGTGGAAATGCTGTCGCCGAACTTGAAAGCCCTGCCTTTCAGCATCATAACACCTCCCGCGGATCGGTAATTTCACCGGAGAGTGCGGTTGCGGCGGCGGTGGCAGTGCTGGCTAGGAAGACGAACGACTTGGGATTGCCCATGCGACCCTGAAAATTGCGGTTGGCGGTCGAAAGGCAAGACTCGGCATCGCCGAGTACACCCTGGTGCAGCCCAAGGCACGGTCCGCAGCCCGGCGGCAGGATGATAGCACCGGCTTCCACCAGTGCCTGGATATAACCTGCTTTCATCGCCTGGAGCAGGATGCTGCGGGAAGCCGGTCCCACGACCAGACGCACTCCCGGGGCGACCGTTTTGCCCTTTAATATTCCGGCGGCAGTTTTCAAATCTTCCAGCCGGCCATTGGTGCAGGTGCCGATGACGACCTGCTGCACCTTAGTCCCCTTGAGGTCGGTGACGGCGGCGGTGTAATCCACGGTGTGGGGTTGGGAGACCGTCGGCACAAGCTGGCTCAGGTTAATCTTGAGGGTCTTTTCATACGCGGCGTCAGCATCAGCAGCAATTGGCTGCCAGTCCGGCTCTCTGCTCTGTGCTGCCAGATATGCTTTCGTCTTTTCATCGGAGGGGAAGAGCCCTACCTTGGCACCCGCCTCCACCGCCATGTTGGCGATGGTGAGCCGCTCGGTGACCGGCATGCGGCTGATTCCGGCGCCGCTGAACTCCAGAGCTTTATAAGAAGCGCCGTCCGCGCCAATCTGCCCGATGAGGTGCAATATCAAATCCTTGGCAAAGACGCCCTTCTGGAACCTGCCCGAAACATCAACTCGAATGGTCTCCGGCACACGGAACCAGGTCTTGCCTAAACCCATCGCCACGGCGACATCGGAGGAGCCCATGCCGGTGGCGAAAGCTCCCAGTCCACCCGCGGTCACCGTATGAGAATCCGCGCCGACAATAACGTCGCCCGGTCGGGCGTACTTTTCCGCGACAAGCTGGTGGCAGACACCCTCGCCAGCCTCGGAGAGGATGGCACCGGTCTGCCGGGCGAAGTCCCGCAGCAGAAGGTGGTCGTTGGCGAGGGCTGATGAAGGACTGGGCGCCGCATGGTCGATAAAAAGTACGGTTCGCCCGGGATTCGCCAGCTTCTGGAAACCGCTCGCCTGGAACTGACGCACGGTAAGCGGGCCGGTGGTGTCCTGCACAAAAACCAGGTCGACGGACGCAATCACGATGTTACCGGCGCGGGCGTCCGTACTTGATTTCAGGCTGAGGAGTTTTTCCGCGATTGTCTTACCCATAGTATTCCCGTTTATGATTCGCAGTTGCGCAACTGCGAAATTACTACATCGGAATGTTGCCGTGCCGCCGGACGGGACGCGCTGCCTCTTTACTCAGTAGCGCTTCCAGTGCCGCGATAATGCGGGGACGGCTCTCCTGCGGCTTGATGACAGCATTGATATAGCCCTGCCGCGCCGCGATATACGGATTATAGAGCAGGTCGCGGTACTCGGCGATTTTTTCCTTGCGTTTGGCGGCGGGGTCGGTAGCCGCCTGGATTTCGGCACGGTGGATGATGGCGGCGGCACCCTCGGCGCCCATCACAGCAATCTCCGCCTGCGGCCAGGCCAGCGTGTAATCCGCGCCCAGACTCTGGCTGCACATGGCGATATACGCCCCGCCGTAAGCCTTGCGGGTAATCAGGGTTATCTTGGGCACCGTCGCTTCCGAATAGCACCAGAGCAGCTTGGCGCCGTGCCGGATGATGCCGCCCCACTCCTGGTGACTGCCCGGCAGGTAGCCGGGGACATCGGTTAGAGTGAGTAGCGGGATATTGAAAGCATCGCAGAAGCGGATGAAACGGGTGGCTTTGTCCGAGGCATTGATGTCAAGACATCCGGCGAGATACATCGGCTGGTTGGCGATAATGCCTACGACATGCCCGTTCATTCTGGCGAAGCAGGTGATGATATTCTGAGCGAACTTGGACGCCGGTTCGAGGAACTCGCCGTTGTCCACGATGGCATAGATGACCTCTTTCATGTTATAGCTCTGCTGGGCGCTCTCCGGAATGATGCCGTCCAGACGGGCTTCGGTGCGCTCCGGCGAGTCAGTGGGCGCCGCGTACGGCGGCTTGTCCTCGCAGCTTTCCGGCAAATAGCCGAGCAGCTGCTTGATTTCTTTAATGGTTTCCTCGTCATTATCACAGGCGAACTGCGCCACGCCGCTCTTGGTGAAATGGGTCAGGGCGCCGCCCAGCTCTTCGTCGCTGATTTCTTCGCCGGTCACCGTCTTGACCACGCCGGGACCGGTGATATACATATAGCTTGTCTTCTTGACCATGAAGACAAAATCGGTCATGGCGGGAGAGTAGACTGCGCCGCCCGCCGCCGGACCCATGATGGCGGAAATCTGAGGAATGAACCCCGAAGCGTTGGAATTGCGGAAGAAGATTTTACCATAGCCGTCGAGGGCATTGACGCCTTCCTGGATGCGCGCCCCGCCGCTGTCAATAAGACCGACGATGGGCGATTTAATGCTCATGGCGAGGTCCATGATTTTGGCGATTTTTCTGGCGTGCATTTCTCCCAGGGTGCCGCCGCGCGCGGTAAAGTCCTGGGCAAAGGCGCAGACGGTCCGCTCGTTCACTTTGCCGTAGCCGGTAATCACGCCGTCAGCGGGGATGTAGGTCTTTTCCATGCCGAAGCTGGTGCTGCGGTGCTCCACGAAGGCATCCATCTCCTGGAAAGTGCCTTTATCAAAGAGGAGATTGAGGCGCTCCCGCGCGGTGAGTTTGCCGGAGTCATGCTGCGCTTTGACGCGCTCTTCACCGCCGCCGGCTTTGATTTGTGCTTCCAGTTTCGCCAGTTTTTCTAATTTATTATCCACACTATCTCTCCTGTGGTGAATCTGGGAACAAATCCATCATAGCATACCCATAAATAGCGGGCAAATAGGGTGTTTTACAAGCCGCCGTAAGGTGCTAAAATGATGTATCTATGGCAGAAAGACTTTTCGCACCGACACAATGCGGCAATCTGGAGTTGCGCTGGGGCGAGCGCACCTATGTCATGGGTATCTGCAACCTCAGCCCGGACTCCTTCTCCGGGGATGGGTTGGGCAGCAACGTTGAAGCGGCTCTCGCCCAAGCGCGGCGCCACGTCGCCGAGGGGGCCGACATTATCGATGTCGGAGGGGAGTCTTCCAAACCGGGCACCAATCCTCTTTCCGCCGACGATGTAGCGAAAGAGCTGGCGCTGGTCATTCCGGTCATCGAGAGGCTTGCCCGCGAGTTACCCGTGCCTATCAGCGTTGATACCTACAAGTCAGAGGTAGCGCGCCAGGCGGTGGCGGCAGGCGCCCTCATGATTAACGATATCTGGGGCGCGCAACTTGACCCGCAGAATGCTGCTGTTGCCGCCAGGGCGGGCGTGCCCATCATCCTGATGAGCAACCAGCGCAACATGCCTGTTGTGGGCGACATTATGCCCGCGATAATATCATATCTTGAGAAAAGCATCAGTATCACCCGTAAAGCCGGAGTGCCGGAAGGGAATATTATCATCGACCCCGGCATCGGTTTCGGGAAGACTGTGGCGCAGAACCTGGACATCATTTGGCGGCTCGGAGAACTGACTCCGCTGGGCAAGCCCGTCCTGCTGGGTACCTCACGCAAATCTTCGATAGGCACGGTCCTCGATTTGCCCGTTGACCAGCGCGTCGAGGGCACCGCGGCAACGGTGGCGATTGCCATCGCCAAAGGCGTTGATATCGTCCGGGTGCATGACGTGGAGCAGATGGTGCGCGTCTGCCGCATGAGCGATGCAATTATACGAGGGAGGTACGGTCATGGCTGAAGCAGTTACTATTTACCTTGGTCTCGGTTCCAACCTGGGTAACCGCGAAGAAAACCTGAAAAAGGCGGTCGAGTATCTCGGCGAGAGGATGCGGCTGGGCAAAGTCTCCTCGGTCTATGATACTGACCCGCTCGGCGATACCGACCAGCCCCGCTTCCTGAATATGGTCTGCGAGCTGTCCACCACGCTGACACCGGAAGGATTGCTGACCACAGTTAAAGGCATCGAAAGCAAGATGGGGCGTACCGGAAAAACGGGCGTGCCCCGCCCCATCGATATTGATATTCTCCTCTACGGGAACATGGTATATAACACTCCCCAGCTGACCATTCCCCATCCCCGCATGCACGAGCGGGCTTTTGTGCTCGTACCCCTTGCGGAAATTGCCCCAGATGTTATTCACCCTGTTAAGAATAAGGCCATCAAGCAAATGCTGAAAGGTCTGAAAGAAGTACAGGGCGTGTTCCGCTGGGATGCCGGTCAGGAGGCATGATGTACGAGATTACCGTCGAAAGACACTTTGACGCCGCCCACTTTTTACGCGGCTACCAGGGTAAGTGCGAAGCCCTGCACGGGCACCGCTTCAAGGTGGTGGCGAAAATCCGCGCTACGGCTCTGGATGACATCGGGCTGGCGTTTGACTTCACTATCCTCAAGCGGCATCTTGACGCGGTGCTTATCAGGTTCGATCATACCTGCGTTAACGATGTGCCGCCCTTCGACGAGATAAACCCTTCTTCCGAGAACATCGCCGCCAATATTTACGATGAACTGCGGCTTAAGCTGGAAGGTGCGCCGGTATCGCTCGCCTGCGTCGAGGTCTGGGAATCGCCCCAGACTTACGTTACCTATATCCCGGACTAGCCGGTAGAAATCTCTCTCCGGCTCTCCCTATTGCAGGGGAAGAGCGGTTGTATTACGCATTTGCGCAATTGCGTGACTGCACCCCGGATTAGTTATGCCGTATACCGTGTCTTTGAATGGCAATAAGCGGCAAGGTCGCTTCATCACCTCGTTCCTCACAATGACAGTCAGATTACCTGCGTTTGCAACGTTCCCAGAGTTGGCGGTAGAATGGGGTAGATTGACTTGCCACGAGATACACGATGATGAATGTGCCTGTCCTGGTACTCAATCAGAACTACGAGCCGCTGACCATCTGCCGCGCCCGCCGCGCCGTGGTGCTCGTTTTCGAAGGCAAGGCGGAGATGCTGGAGAACGGCGTGGGCGTAATCCATACCATGCGGGAGACCTTCCCGCTACCCTCCGTCATCCGGCTGGATTATTTTATCCGGCGCCCGCACCGCCGCAAGAAACTGACACGCTTCGAGATATTCAATCGTGATAAGTACACCTGCCAGTACTGCGGCAAGCAATCGCGCCAGCTTACCCTGGACCATGTGATTCCCCGTTACCGGGGCGGCCAGCACACCTGGGAAAACGTGGTGAGCGCCTGCGTTACCTGCAACCGTCACAAGGCGGGGCGAACGCCCCAGGAAGCGGGCATGAAACTGCTGAATACGCCGGTAGCGCCCGCCAACGGGCATTCCTTCAACATTCCTTACCACTTCCTGCAGGTCCGCAACGAATGGCGCAAGTACCTGTTGCAGTAGAAACGAAGCTTCATCGCATCATTGCGGGGAGTGCATTCGCTTCGCCCGGGGTGAACTCTGTGACGAAGCGATGACAATAACAGAGAGTTCTAAAAAGAGACGTCCGCCAGAGGCAGTTCTGCCGTGGCTTCGCTGTCCAGCTCGACCATGACAGTCTCTTTGATGGGATTGGAACCCACCACCGTAGCTTCGCCCATCTTGGTATTGACACGTGTACCATTGCGAGGCATCTTCTGCTTCATGGCGCGGTACTGCTCATTTTCATAGGCCAGACAGCACATCAGCCGTCCGCAGATGCCGGAAATCTTCATCGGGTTAAGCGGCAGGTCCTGGTCTTTCGCCATGCGGATTGAGACCGGGGTGAATTCGTCCAGAAAACTGGCGCAGCATAGATTCCGCCCGCACCTCCCGTAGCCGCCGATAAGCTTGGCTTCGTCCCGCGAACCAACCTGCCGCAGCTCGACGCGTACCTTGAGCTGGCTGTTCAACTGCCGCACCAGCTCGCGGAAGTCCACACGTTCCTCGGCGCTGAACAGAAAGGTGACGCGGTTGCCCTCCAGGTTATAGTCGGCGGTGATCAGCTTCATGGGTAACTGCAGTTCCCGGATCAGTTTGCCGCATTCCACCAGTGCTTCCTTCGCTTTATCTTCCAGCTCTTTGATACGGACAATGTCATCCGGTTCCGCCTTACGCAGGACGGGTCTCAGCGGCTCATCCGTCTCTT
>JAQTQH010000039.1 GCA_028712355.1 Dehalococcoidales bacterium | reverse complement strand
GGGGCGTGGACACCCGCGCCATCACCCGCCGGCTGCGCAACTCCGGCGTCATGATGAGCATTTTGACCTCGTCGAAATCTCCCGCGGAAGCTTTGCAGGCTCTGAAACAGGCGCCCGACTACGGCAGTATCGACTTCGTAAGGCAGGTCAGCACGGAGAAGCGCTACGAATGGGACTCGGCGGACGGCGCCATTACAAAAATTGTCGCTCTGGACTGCGGGCTGAAATACAATATCCTGCGCTGCCTGGCGCGGCGCGGCTGCCACGTCACCGTCATGCCCTGTGATACTTCCGCGAAAGACATCCTGAAACTCAAGCCGGACGGAATCCTGCTCTCGCCTGGTCCCGGCGACCCTGAGCTGCTGGACTACGCGGTAAAGACGGTGCATGATCTCGTAGGGAAAAAGCCCATCATGGGCATCTGCCTGGGCAACCAGCTAATCGCGCGCGCCTTCGGGGGCAAGACCTTCAAGCTCAAGTTCGGGCACCGCGGCGGCAACCACCCGGTCAAGGATTTCGAGACCGGGCGCGTCCATATTACCGCGCAGAACCACGGCTACGCCGTCGACCCCGATACCCTCAGAGACGGGCTGGAAGTGACGCAAATCAACCTGAACGACAACACGGTGGAAGGCATCCGCCACAAGGAGCTGCCCATTTTCGCCATCCAGTACCATTCCGAAGCCTCCCCCGGCCCGCTGGACAATATGTACTTATTTGACAAGTTCATGAAGATGATTAAGAGGAGTTAGAGGTGCCGATATCGATGATAATGCTGATAGGCGCAGTAGTATTAATCATATTTATAATCGTGATAGTCATGGTGTTGAAGTGAGAACGAAAATCCCCCTTCAATTCCCCCTTTTGCAAAGGGGGAGATATCGTAGCTTATCCCCTTTTCAAGGGGAGACAGGAGAGGGATTTTAAAATTACATGTTGACGTATAACAAGAACCTGAAACAGCGTGCTCAGGAACTCAGAGACAACATGACCGATGCGGAAAAGTGCCTCTGGGCAAAGCTAAGAATGAGGCAACTAAATGGGATTATGTTCTACCGGCAGACACCCATCGGAGAATACATTGTTGATTTCTATTGTCCCAAGGCAAAACTGGCTATTGAAGTTGATGGCGGGCAGCATTTTACTAATGAGACTGCCGAGTATGACAGAATTAGGAATGAGTATCTCAATAGTGTTGGTTTGAGAGTGTTGAGATTCACCAACGAGGATGTATTGAAAAGAATTAATAGTGTGGCGGAGAAGATAGAAAGTGAACTCTAAAAACCTGACGAAAATCTCCCTTAATCCCTCTTTTTCAAAGAGGGAAACTTGGAAGCTTCTGGGGATACAAATTAGCTTCTCCCCTTGAAAAGGAGAGACTGGAGAGGGATTTCAGAAAGGGGGGGTGAGGTAAAGAAAGATGAAGCGCGAAGCAAAATTATTACTAGACAAGGCTTACGACTCTTTGATATTGAGCGTAGAGTTTTTTAACCGCCCGCACGATGTTGGGAGAGTCACCACAACATTAATTCTGATTGACCATTCTTTCGAGATGCTATTAAAAGCGGCAATACTACATCGAGGCGGTCAAATAAGAGAAAAAAGGGCAAATCGGACTATAGGTTTTGACAAATGTGTACGTGAGTGTTTGAGCGATGGGAACATCAAGTTTTTAAACGAAGAACAGGCCATGACAATTCAAAGTATTAATACACTTCGTGATGCTGCTCAACATCATCTTTTAGACATTTCAGAGAACCAGTTTTATATACAAATACAATCTGGGATAACCCTATTCAAAGATTTATTGAAAAATGTTTTTGACCGTGAACTATATGAAATACTACCGAATAGAGTTCTCCCCATTTCTACAACCGCACCTATTGATTTAGACATACTTTTTGATAGCGAAACAAAGGAAATTACTAAGCTTCTCCAACCAGGTTCGAGAAAACGATTAGAAGCTCAATCAAAACTACGCCCACTAGTTATCCTTGATTTTAGTATTAGAGGCGAAAGGGTTCAGCCTTCTGCTACCGAATTGAAACGTGTCAGTCGTAATTTAGTTTCAGGTAAAAAGTGGCAAGACATTTTCCCAGGAGTCGCTTCCATTGAAATTTCCGAGTCGGGAACAGGACCTAGCCTGGCAATAAGATGGACTAAAAAGGAAGGCGTTCCAATTCATACTGTGCCTGAGGGAACTCCTGGCGCTGCTGTTGTAGCTATAAAAAGAGTAAGCGAATTGGATTTTTATAGCCTAGGCTTAAAGGAAGTTGCTGAAAAAGTGGGACTCACGAGACAAAAAACTTTAGCGATGGTGAGATATCTAAAAATAGAGGGAAATTTAGAATATTTTAAAATAATCCCAATAGGAAAGGTAAATTATAAAAGATATTCACAAAAAGCCGTGAATTATATTTCTGAACAGTTGCCACAAGTATCTATGGAAGAAATCTGGAAAAAATTTGGTGTGAAACATGGAACAAAGCTTGACTACAAAACCATCTAAAGTCATGATAATCGGCTCAGGGCCCATCATAATAGGGCAGGCGGCGGAATTTGACTACGCCGGAACGCAGGCATGCAAAGCCATGCGGGAAGAGGGCGTTATCTCCGTGCTGGTCAACTCCAATCCCGCCACCATCATGACCGATGAAGACATCGCCGATGTCGTCTATATCGAGCCGCTCACCCCGGAGGTGCTCACCCGCATCATTGAGCGCGAGCGCCCCGATGGCCTATTGCCCACGCTGGGCGGGCAGACCGGGCTGACTTTAGCCCACCAGCTTGCCGAGGCGGGCGTGCTGGAAAAGTATAACGTGCGCAGCCTGGGCACCTCGATTGAAACCATCAGGACGGCCTCCAACCGCGAGCTTTTCAAAGCCCTGCTGACGAGTATCGGCGAGCCGATGCTGGAGAGCGCCGCCGTTAATACGCTGGAAGACGCCCGCAAAGCTGCGAAGCGAATCGGCCTGCCCCTCATCATCCGCCCTTCCTTCACGCTGGGGGGGACGGGAGGCGGCACCGCCTACAAATGGGAGGAACTGGACGAAATCGTGAGCAACGGGCTGGCGTTCAGCCCGATTCACCAGGTGCTGCTGGAGCGGTGGGTGGGGGGCTGGAAGGAAATCGAGTACGAGGTGATGCGTGACGGCGCCGATAACTGCATCACCGTGTGCAACATGGAAAACATCGACCCGATGGGCGTGCACACCGGAGACAGCATCGTTGTCGCGCCCAGCCAGACCCTGACCAACAAGGAATACCAGATGCTGCGCACCGCCAGCCTTAAGATTATCCGCGCCCTCAAGATTGAAGGCGGCTGCAACATCCAGATGGCGCTCGACCCGTACAGCGATAAATACTACATCATCGAGGTCAACCCGCGCGTGAGCCGCAGCTCGGCGCTGGCGAGCAAAGCCACCGGCTACCCCATCGCCCGCGTCGCCGGCAAAATCGCGGTGGGCAAGCGGCTGGACGAAATCCCCAACGCCGTGACCGGCAAGACGATGGCTTCCTTCGAGCCCGCCCTCGACTATCTGGTGGTGAAAATCCCGCGCTGGCCCTTTGATAAGTTCCACGCCGGCGACCGCACCATCGGCACGCAGATGAAAGCCACCGGCGAAGTGATGGCCATCGACCGTACCTTCGAGGCGGCGCTGCAAAAAGCGGTGCGCTCGCTGGAGTTCGGCAACAAGACGCTCCTCTGGGAAGACCCGCAGTGGGAGCGCGGCGCGGATATTACCAAATACCCCCTGCACCCCAACGATTTGCGCCTGTGGGCAATCATGGCGGCGCTGCGGCGGGGCATCACTCCGCAGTCCATCGCCGACCGCACCAAAATTGATTTGTGGTTCCTGGACAAGCTGCAAAATCTGGTCAACATGGAAAAGCGGCTGCTTTCCGAAACGCTTAATCCGGACTTGCTGCGGGAAGCCAAGAGGATGGGCTTCTCTGATGAAATGATAGGCACCTTAGCCGACCGGCTCCCCGAGCAGGTGCGCCAGTCCCGCCACGATTGGAACATCAAGCCGGTGTACAAGATGGTGGATACCTGCGCCGCCGAGTTCGATGCCGCCACCCCCTATTTCTACTCCACCTACGAGCAGGAAAACGAGGCGCTGCCCTCCGCGCGCGATAAGGCGGTGGTCATCGGCTCCGGTCCCATCCGCATCGGGCAGGGCATTGAGTTCGACTACTGTTCCGTGCACTCATCTTGGGCACTCCAGAAGGCGGGCTACGAAAGCATCATGATTAACTCCAACCCGGAGACCGTCTCGACGGACTTCGATACGAGCAATCGTCTTTACTTTGAAGCCCTCGACGAGGAGAGCGTGCGCGACATCCTGGAAAACGAGGGCAACGGCAGCCACGGCACGCCTTCCATCCTCCAGTTCGGCGGGCAGACCGCCATCAACCTTGCCGACCCGCTCGCCCGCTCCGGTCAGTCCATTCTGGGTTCTTCGGCGGAAGCAATTGACCTGGCTTCCGACCGCCGCCGCTTCGAGGGTTTCCTCAGCGGACTGGGCATCCCCCAGCCGCCCGGCGCCGGCGTCACCACCCTCGATGAAGGCTTGAAGGTCGCCGAGCTTATCGGCTACCCGGTGCTGGTGCGCCCCAGCTACGTCCTCGGCGGCAGGGCGATGGAAATCGTCTATAACGCCACCGAGTTCGTGCGCTATATGAGCCTGGCGATGGAATTAAATACGGGACACCCCGTGCTGATTGATAAATATTTCCTGGGCATCGAAGCCGAGGTGGACGCCATCAGCGACGGCACCGATGTCTTTATCCCCGGCGTCATGGAACAGATTGAGCGCGCCGGCGTGCACAGCGGCGATTCGATGGCGGTCTATCCCCCGCCCAAGCTGACCCAGGCGGAGATTGATATCATGGTGGACTACGCCGTGCGCATCGGGCGCGGACTGCAAATCAAAGGGCTGATGAATATCCAGTTCGTCATCCCCCGCACCGACCCCGCCAGCCCCTCGGTCTTCATCATCGAGGTCAACCCGCGCGCCAGCCGCACGGTTCCGTACTTATCCAAGGTGACCGGCGTGCCCATCGTGCAGGTCGCCACCAATGTCATGCTGGGCAAGAGCCTCAAGGAGCAGGGCTACTTCAACGGGCTGTGGCCCAAACGCAATCTCGTCAGCATCAAGGCGCCGGTCTTCTCCATGCAGAAGCTGGCGGGCGTCGATACCTACCTCGGTCCCGAGATGAAGTCCACCGGCGAAGTGATGGGCATCGATTACACCTTCCAAGCCGCCCTGGCGAAAGCCCTCTCCGCCGCCGGTATCATGCTGCCGGAGCAAGGCGGCATTCTCTTTTCCATCGCAGACCGCGATAAGGCGGAAGCCCTGCCCATCATCAAGAAGTGCGCCGCCGTGGGCTATAACCTCTACGCCACCGAAGGCACCGCCGCCATGATTTCCGCGTTGGGTCTGCCGGTAAACATTATCACCAAGAGACTGAGCGAAGGGCATCCCAACGTGCTGGATGTCATCAACGACGGCACTGTTCAGGGAGTAGTCAACACCATCACCGGCGGGCACGTCCCCCAGCGGGACGGCTTCCACATCCGCCGCGCCGCCAGCGAGCGGCGCATCCCCTGCTATACCTCGCTGGATACCGCCCGCGCCGCCGTCGAGGCGATTGCCAGTGGCAGCCAGAGCTACGCCGTCCAGCCCTTACCGAACTATCGAAATAAACCGCCCACAGCCTGAGGGCAAAATGGGAAAAGATATAATAGCCGAAATACGTAAAGAGCTGCTCCAGCAGGTTGACGCCAAAACCCGCGATAGCGCGCAGCGCTTCTTCAAAGAAGCGGTCAAGGTTTACGGCGTCAAAACGGCACTAGTAGAAAAGATGGCGGCACAGCGCTATGCCGAGATAAAACATTTCAGTAAACAGGAAGTCTTTGCTATCTGCGAAGAGCTGTTGAAATCCGATTACATGGAAGAGGCTTTCATCGCCTTTGCCTGGGCATACCGACGCCGGGAAGAATACCAGCCGGAGGATTTTACACTCTTTGAAAGCTGGCTTGAGCAATATGTGAACAACTGGGCGAAGTGCGATACGCTCTGCAACCACACCGTCGGCGCTTTTGTGGAAAAGTATCCGCAGTATATCGCCAATCTGAAGCAATGGACGGCATCACCGAACCGCTGGCTGCGGCGGGCATCTGCCGTAACCTTGATAATTCCCGCCAGGCGCGGCGCATTTTTGAAAGAAGTTCTTGAAATAACCGACCGACTGCTGCTTGATAAAGACGACCTGGTGCAGAAGGGTTATGGCTGGCTGCTTAAAGAGGCGGGGCGTGAGCACCAGCAAGAGGTATTTGACTACGTAATGCGTTATAAAAAAGAGATGCCCCGCACCGCCCTCCGCTACGCCATCGAGAAAATGCCCGCCGACCTCAAGCGCCAGGCGATGCAGCGGTAGTGGTATACTGATAACGAGGTGCTGAATTGAAGCAAATTACCGCCAGCGTTATTGAAAACAAGCAGGTCCTGCCACCCTTCGCGCACCCGGCGCGGAACACGCGGGGCGCCTGGCTGATGTGGTTGAAGTGCCCGGAAATAACCGCTGAAGCCAGACCGGGGCAATTCGTCATGGTGCGCTGTGGGGAAAACGTATTGCCCCGCCCTTTCGGTATTCACCAGATCAATAAAAAGGGAGACCTCGCCCTGTTTTACAATGTCTGGGAAGACGGAAAGGGCACTACCTGGCTCGCCGACCGCTGTAACGGTGAGACTGTAGAGATTTTCGGACCGCTTGGTAACGGATTTTCCATCATGCCTAGCACGAAAAAACTGCTGTTAGTAGCTGGGGGAAGCGGTGTTGCGCCGATTGGTTTTATTGCGCAAGTCGCTACCGAAAACGACATTTCTGTAGAACTGCTCAATGGTGCTCACAATGAATCTCAGCTCTACGAAGAACCCTTTCGCACCATTGGAATCAAACCTGATTCAACTACGGATGACGGAACAGCGGGGGAAAAAGGACTCATTACTTCCCGCATCCCGGTTTATGCTGATTGGGCAGACCAGGTAATCGCGTGCGGACCCTTGCCCATGTACCGCACCATGTCTCAAATGCAGGAACTTAAAAATAAATCCGTTCAAATCTCTCTTGAGCTGCGGATGGGGTGCGGTGTGGGCGTCTGCTACGGCTGCACCATCAAGACCAGGCATGGACTCAAGCAGGTCTGCAAGGACGGCCCCGTCTTCGACCTGAACGATATTACCAACTGGGACGAGCTGATTATTTAGTGTCCCGTCCGGGAGTTTAAGAGGGGCACCACCCCCTCTTTCCCGTTAATTTTCTCCCCTCTCCGCTGGAGAGAAGGGACTAAGGGGGTGAGGCTGCTGGTCATCACAAAGACCATCCATCTCCAGAGTAAAGGCAATTGCGATATTATTGATATTACCCGTGAAGTCGAAGAGCAGGTCGCCGGGTCTAAAATCAGGGACGGCACCGCAACCATCTTCGTCGTCGGCTCAACGGCGGGCATTACCACCATCGAGTACGAACCCGGGCTGGTCGCCGATTTTAAAAAACTCTGGGAACGGCTGGCGCCGCAGAATCTTGATTACGCCCACAACGAGCGCTGGCACGATGGCAATGGGCACGCCCATATCCGCGCGTCTCTACTGGGGGCTTCATTGATATTACCCATGATCGGCGGAAGGCTGGCACTGGGCACCTGGCAGCAGGTTATCCTGGTGGACTTTGATAACCGCCCGCGCTCCCGGGAAGTAATTGTCCAGATAACGGGCGAGTAACCACATGGCGGTCTTTTTTGACAGTCCTCAATTCATGGCATATAATCAAAAATGGTACGGGACATCATTTTATACGGAAAGGCGGTGTGCGAAAATGGCGAATCAAGTAGGCAAGAGATACCAGTGTGCCAAATGCGGCTCTGAATTCATCGTGACCAAGGCGGGCGCTGGTGCGATTACCTGTTGCGGTCAGCCCATGGAAATCAAAAAATAATCACGCCCAATAATCAGGAGGTCTTAGAAAATGGCTAATCAGCTCGGCAAGAGATACCGCTGCACCAAGTGCGGCACGGAAGCTCTGTGCACCAAAGCCGGCGCCGGCGCGGTGACCTGCTGCGGTCAACCCATGGAAGTCCAGCAGGCTAATCCACTCCCGTCCTCCGACTAGCTAAAAGGTATCAATTAAACAGCTATTGTTTCTTTTCAGGCTTTTCAGGTTCTGCCTTAGCGGCAGCGACCTGTTGAGCCTGATTTAGTTTCCGCATCAAGCGGGACTTGCGTCGGGCGGCGTTATTAGTATGGATAATGTCCTTCTCCGCCGCCTTGTCCAGTGCGGAGATGGCAACCGCCACCGCTCCCTTAGCCTCTTCCAGATTCCCGGCGAAAATAAGCTTTTCCGCTCTGGTAATATCAGTCTTTACCGTACTGCGCTCAGACTTGTTGCGCAGGTGTCTTTTCGCAGACTGGCGTGCTTGTTTCGCAGCTGATTTACTCGCTGGCAATTTCCTACCTCCTTAAAAGTTCTATTATAGCATAGCATATTTCAGGCGGATTTAGGAGTCGCTTTTCGGGTCGCCTCGTCACCAATCCGCGTCACGCTGATAACCCCGTTCACGGACTCGATTTTTTTCAGGAGCAGGCTCAATTGCGCCAGTCCCCTCGTCTCCAGGGTCAAAAATGTGGAAATGGTATGGTCATCATGGTTGGTCAGACTGACTGCCGTGATGTTAATCTTTAAATCGGCAACTATGGCGGTAATATCACGCACCAGTCCTACCCGGTCCCAGGCTTCTACCCGGACGCTGGTAGGATAAACGGTGTCTGCCTCCCCCCACTCTACCGGCACCAATCGCTCCCTCTCGTCTTCATGCACTATATTGAAACAGTCCTTACGGTGTACCGTCACACCGCGATTACGGGTAATATAGCCTATTACCGCATCGCCGGGAACAGGGTGGCAGCATTGGGCGAGGTGGGTCGCCAGGTTACCCACTCCAAACACCCGCACGACCGAGGAAGCCTGTTTCGCAGGCGCATGCTCGATGATCTCTTTCGGTTTCTCCTGCTGGGCAGCCAACTTGACGGCAATCTGATGGGTGGTCACGGTGCCGTCACCGATGGCCGCCAGAAAGTCCTCCACGCTGTTGTAGTTGAAGAGGTTGGCGAGGGCAAGCCGTTCGATGTTGATGCCGAGTCGTTTAAGATCTTTTTCCAGAATCTGCCGCCCGCCCTCTATGTTTACGGTGCGTTCCTGCTTGGTGAACCACTGCCTGATTTTGGTCCGGGCATGGGAAGTATTAACGAAGCCCAGCTGCGGATTCAGCCAATCGCGGCTCGGCCCCTTGGAATTCCGGGACGTAACAATATCGACAATGTCGCCATTCTTAAGCTGATAACTCAATGAGACCAGCTTACCGTTTACCTTGGCGCCGACGCAGCGGTGTCCCAGCTCGGTATGCACGCGGTAGGCAAAGTCCAGCGGTGTCGCACCTTTGGGCAGGTCCTTGATTTCTCCTTTGGGAGTATACACGAACACCTGGTCGATGAAGATATCCGTCTTTACCGATTCGAGGAACTCTTCCGCTCCACTCAGTTCCCGCTGCCAGTCCACCAGCTGGCGCAGCCAGGCGAGTTTTTCCTCGAAATGAAGGTCGGACTTGCCGCCCTCCTTATACCGCCAGTGGGCGGCGACACCGTATTCGGAGACGCGGTGCATCTCGCGGGTGCGTATCTGTATTTCAAGAGGAGTGGTGCCCAGGCATACTACCGTGGTATGCAACGACTGGTAACCGTTGGGCTTGGGGTTGGCAATATAGTCATCAAAGGCTTCGGGAAGAGGATGCCAGAGGCTGTGGATGACCCCCACCGCGCTGTAACAATCGGGAATCGTGTCCACCAGCACCCGCAGCGCCAGCAGGTCATGGATATCATCGAACTGTTTACCTAAAACAGCATAGCGCTCCATTTTCTGATGAATACTGTAAATATGCTTGGGGCGCCCGGAGATATCCACTTTGAGGTTTACCCGGGCAAATTCTTCCTTTAAAATCTCCATCACCCGGGCGATGAACTCCTCGCGCTGGGTGCGCCGGGTGGCGAGCAGCCGGCCGATGCGGCGGTACTTTACCGGGTCAAGATAACGGAAGGCGAGGTCTTCGAGCTGCCATTTCAACTCCCATATGCCCAGCCGGTGCGCTAATGGGGCATAGATTTCCAGAGTTTCCCGGGCGATGCTCACCTGGCGGTCGGGGGGAAGGGCATCAAGCGTGCGCATATTATGCAGGCGATCCGCCAGCTTGATGAAGACCACCCGGAGGTCTTCCGCCATCGCCACCAGCATCTTGCGCAGGTTTTCCGCCTGCCTTTCGCTGGCAGGCGCCCCGGAAGCCGCCAGGGACACTCTGCTGAGCTTGGTGGTGCCATCGACCATCCGTGCGATTTCAGCTCCGAACCTGGACTCAATAGTCGCGATGGGGATTCCGCAATCCTCAAGGATATCATGTAAAAGGGCAGCCGCCAGCGAACTGGTATCCATCTGGAGCCCGGCAAGGATATATGCTGTCTCCAGGGGATGCTCCAGGAAAGGCCCGCCGGAAGCCCTCACCTGACCGCGGTGCGCCTCCTCGGCAAACCGGTAGGCTTCTTCGATGATGGTTATTTTCTCGGGAGGTAAATATTCCCGAACTTTGTCCCGGAGTGTTGTAAAATCCATCGCGCCCCTGCCGCAGCAAGCTGATATCTTCGCTTACAACATTAGTATAACCTACGATAGTTACCGTGTAAACCGAGACACTCTTTACATTGCTCGCTCAATCCTGTATTCTTGCTTAAAGAAACGGAGAAAGATATGTACCAGGCACCGCGCGGCACCATCGATATCCTGCCCGATGAACAGAATTACTGGCGCTACGTTGAGCAGAAAGCCGCCGGGGTTTGCCGTCTTTACGGCTACCAGCGCATCGATACGCCCGCTTTTGAAGAGACCGGGCTTTTTACCCGCAGCGTCGGGCAGGGGACGGACATCGTGGAAAAGGAAATGTATACCTTCAAGGACAAGGGCGATAACCTCATCACCCTCCGTCCCGAAGGTACCGCCCCGGTCTGCCGCGCCTACCTGGAGCACGGCATGTCCAATCTGCCCCAGCCGGTGAAGCTTTTTTACTTTGCGGATATCTTCCGCTATGAAAGACCGCAGGCAGGGCGGCTGCGCCAGCACCACCAGTTCGGGTGCGAGGCAATAGGGGAGAGCGACCCGTCTCTGGACGCCGAGGTTATCGACATGGCGTGGCGCTTTTTCGCATCGCTCGGACTGCGGAATTTATCGCTGGTGCTTAACAGCATCGGCTGCCGGCAGTGCCGCCCCGATTATATCCGCACCCTCAAGGACTATTATGTCAAGCATGCTCCGGAGCTCTGCCCCGATTGCAGCACCCGCCTGGAGCGCAACACCCTGCGCCTGCTCGATTGCAAGAAGCCATCCTGCCAGAAGATTGCCGATGCCGCCCCCCGCTCCGCCGACCACCTTTGCCCGGACTGCGCGGCGCACTTCGCCGGGCTGCAAAAATACCTGCAAACGCTGGCAATCCCTTACGCCATCAATCACCGGCTGGTGCGGGGGCTCGATTATTACACCCGCACTGTTTTTGAAATCCAGCCGGAGGACGCCGGCGGGCAGAGCACCATCGGCGGCGGCGGCAGGTATGACGACCTTATCGAGGAGCTGGGCGGCAGGCCTACTCCCGCCATCGGCTTCGCCACCGGCATCGAGCGTATTATTCTCAATTTGAAAAAGCAGTCTATCGCCGTGCCTCCTTTGCCCATCCCCCGGGTTTATATCGCCTGCCTCGGCGAGGCGGCGCGGGAAGCCGGCATCCGGCTCGGGGCGGATTTAAGAAAGGCGGGCACCGGCGTTATCGTGGCGGCGGGCAGCCGCAGCCTCAAGGCGCAGCTAAGGCAGGCGAACTCGCTGGCGGCACAATTCGCCGTGATTCTGGGCGAGGAAGAGGTCAGGGCGGGTACGGCGGCCGTCCGCAACATGGCGACCTCCGAACAGCAAGCGGTGAGCCTGGGAGAACTATTATCTGTCATTCTGAACGAGCAAGGCGACTAAAGAATCCGTACGATCATTCCCTCTCCCTCGATGGGAGAGGGTAAGGGTGAGGGTGAAAGGAAAGCCCCTCACCTTAATCCTCTCCCGCAAGGGGAGAGGAAACAAATCCCTCCTATCTTTTCCCCGCTTTTTAACGTTCTTTATATTGGAAGCGTTTGGATAAATCCCCCTTCAATTCCCCCTTTTTCAAAGGGGGAGACAGCGTAGCTTCTCCCCTAGAAAAGGGGAGACGGGAGAGGGATTTACGTACAATATTTTGAATTTCTTCGTGAGATACTTGACAAACGTGCCCTTTGTGCTATAGTGTATACAGGTTGTATCTTGGAAAAGGTACGACCACTGTGTGTTTGACAAAAGGAGGTGATGGCATGGTATGAGCCCGCAAGGGGAATTAGAGCAGTGTTCTCTAAAATGCTCCAATGCAAACGAATCTTCACGGATGAAGAATGCTTGGAGCCCTTCATTTGTGAAGATGTAATCATAAAATAGTAAACAGAAATAATCCTTTAAGGAGTAATAAAGGTCGTGAAAACAATTCGTAAAGTATGGAGTATCGGGCTGGTTGTAGTCCTGCTGGCTTCCATGCTGCTCTCCGTAGCACCCGCTTCTGCCGGCACCCTCACCTTCTCCCAGGATAGCACCACCCCGTCTCTGACCAACAAAATACTTCGTGGCGGCGTCGATATCTTCGACTTTGCCGTCAACGGCAATACCATCTACGCTGTCGGCACTGACTTAGTAGACGTTGATGGCCTTGGCACCGATGATGATGCCGACACATCCATCCTCTACAAGTCCACCGATGGCGGCTACAGCTGGTCTAACATCGGCGGCAACCTGCCCGCTGCCATTGTCAACACCAACCTAGTAGCGGTCGCCCCGGACAACGCCGATATCGTCGTTGTCGTGGATAGCGTCACCGCCGCCGCCGTAGTTTCTACGAACGGCGGTTCCAGCTTCAGCAACCTGAATCTTGTTACTGTTGTTGCCGGTCTTATTTTTGATGTAGACATCTCTGCCCTCAGCGGCAGCACCCGCTACATCGCCGTCGCCGGCTCTGCCGCCGCCAACACCCCCTGCTTGATGTACTTCAACCTGGGCGCGGCTGCCCCGGCATGGGTCAACGCCCTTAACGACCCGGCGTGGGACTCTGATCCCGGCGCTGGTACTACTTACTTCGCCGCTGCTCCTGTCATCGATAACATGCGTGCCGTGAAGTTCTCCCCCAACTTCCCCTCGGACCTCACTGTCGTCGCGATTTCCGAGGAAATCGGTGCTGCTCCTGGCGCGGGCGTGGTCAAAATGCATGCCGCCAGCTTCAACACCAAGAAATGGGACAACATCGCGGGCACCTATTCCGCCTACCCGGTTACCGTTACCTCCAACGCTGGCTCTGCCACGACTACCTATGCCGTGAACAATGCCAGCCTCGTCCTGGACCCGGCTTTCCTGGGCGGCGATGATACCTCCCGGGTCGGCTTCGTCGGTCTGGAGATTGTCGACTCCGCCGCTGCTGAGCGGGGCGGCATCTTCCGCTTCAAGGATACTACCGTCAAGGCGCTCAAAGAGACCACCGGCATCAAGAGCGTAGCCTGGGACGGCACTAACCTGGTCGCCGGTCCTTCCCTGACCAACGTCGTGTACCGCTGCGCGGACGCGCTGGTCTCCTCGCCCACCGTCAGTTCCGCCGCCGCCAACAAGCGGCCCGGCGTTGATACCGCCGGCGCGGTTGACGAAGATATCGTGGTTGCCTGGGTCGGCGCCAACGTGATTGCCGGCTCTATCGGCAACGAGTCCGGTATCTTCATCTCCAAGGACAACGGCAAGTCCTTCAACGGCATTGCCCTCATTGACACCATCTTCGGCGCCATCATCGATGTCGCCGTTGCTGCGGATGGCTCCAGTGTCTACATGCTCACCGCTGACGCGGCTCTGCCCGGCGGCGATGTGAGCCTGTGGCGCTATTCCAACTCCCGCTGGGAGCGCATCATGGTTATTGACGCCGCGACTGCGGCCGGCTACATCGTCCGCGTCGCCCCGACCGATGCCAACGCCGTTTATGTTGCCGCGCTCGCCGCCACCGAGATGTGGTATGCCACCGATGCCGGCGAGAACCGCTGGTTCGTCCGCGCCTGCCGCTACAACATTGCCGATCTTGCAGTCGAAACTAAGGATATTGCATATGTCGGCATCAATGCTGCCGCTACCGTCACCAAGACCACCAACGGCGGCTTCACCTGGGGCGATGCCAAGTCCACCAGCCTCCAGGGCGGCAACATCTATACCATCGTCAGCATTGCCGCAGATAAACTGCTCGTCGGCAGCACCAACGGCTACGTTTCCTACTCCGCCGACGGCAACGCCAACTGGACCAAGATTGACAAGCAGCTTGCCCCCGCCGGTGCCGGCACTCAGGTAACCGCTACCGGTCTTGCGGCGAACGAATACATCTTCGCCTCCACTACGGGCACTGCAGGCGCCGCTGCTGCCACAGTACAGAGATGGCAAATCGGCGTCAGCACTTCCTGGAAGGACCTGGCAGCACCGATTACCAGCGTTGTGGCTCCCGCTGAATATTTCGGCGTCTACGGCCTCGCCCTGGTCAACGGCGTGCTGTATGCCGTGGCGGAAGACACTGTTGTCGGCAACAACAACAGTGAACTGGTCCGCACCCTGAACCCGACTGCCGATACCCCGACCTGGGTCAACGCGCCCAGCGCCGGCGAGACCTTCAACACCGCCCCGTCCGCGCTGCGCACCAGCACCGGCAGCGTCAAACTGTGGTTCATTGACACCACCGGTGTCGGTCTGTGGAGCTTCACGGATACCATGGCGGACACGAAAGTAACTCTCTCCGGACCCGCCGCCAACGTCATCAGCCCGCTGAACCCCATCACCGGCCGCTCGGTTGATATCGCTTTCAACTGGGCCAAGCCTTCGGATGGCGTTACCAACTACACCATCAGAGTCTACACTGATGCCTCGGGCACCCAGCAGGTAGTCAACCATGCCGTCGCCAGCACTGATAGCTCGGTAACGGTCATGATTGGTCCTTACCAGGCTCTTACCGCTCAGTACGAGTTCGCCCCCGGCAAGACCTACTACTGGAGAGTACGGACTGCTGCCCCGGTCATCAGCCCCTGGTCCGAGATGCGCAGCTTCACCATTGAACCGACCGCCGCGGAAGTTCCCGCTATCCTGTCGCCGGCCAATGGTGCAGATTCTGGCGCCACTCGCCCGTCCTTCTCCTGGTCGCCGGTAGCGCAGGCTACTGAGTACCAGTTCGTTCTGGCGCTCAACCCGTACCTGACCGCTCCGATAATCGACGTTAAGACGGCCACCACTGCCTATCGTCCTCTTGCCGAGCTCGAAGCCGGCACCACCTACTACTGGGCAGTCAAAGCGACCAAACCGGTCGCGGGCGCCTTCTCCGCAGTAGCCAACTTCACGGTCGCCGAAGTTGCACCGGAAGCGACCACTGCGGCACCGCCGGTTGTCATCACCCAGGTACCCGCTCCGACGATTGTCCTGACCCAGCCGCCGGTAACGACGACTAGCATCGTTATCCCGCAGCCGACCCCGGCTCCTCAGATTGCTCCGGCCTACATCTGGGCAGTCATCATCATCGGCGCGATCCTGGTCA
>JAQTQH010000076.1 GCA_028712355.1 Dehalococcoidales bacterium | reverse complement strand
CTTCATTCATGAGGTCGATTGGCTGAGCAAAGTGGTCTTCGATATCCACAGTCTTTCCGAATTGCTTTCCGTGCGCGGTCACAAGGTATACGCCATTGATTATGAGACAAAGTGGAAAAAGAATTTCCCCCTGGATTTCGGCTCCTTGAAAACAAGACAGATAAATAATATCTCCCGCGCCGTGCCCGGCGCCGCGGTCACCCTGAGGCGCCCCGGAATTATCAAAATCCCCGGTGTCAGCCGATTATCGGCGGGGTGGACCCATTACCGCGAAATTAAGCGTACCATACAAGAAAAGAAAATAGATGTCATCGTGCTGTACAGCGTGCCTACCAACGGCTGGCAGACCATACGCCTTGCCCGTAAATACAATATCCCGGTGGTATTCCGCTCGATAGATATTTTGAACCAACTGGTGCCCCAGCGTTTTTTGCGGCCGCTAGTACGGCAACTGGAAAAAATGGCCTATAAAAATTCCGACCTGATTCTGACGCTGACGCCGAAGCTATCCAGCTATGTCACGGACCGGGGCGCCCGGGAACCAAACGTACAGCTTCTGCCCATGCCGGTGGACACCGGCATTTTCCATCCCGATGTCGATTCCGCAACATTACGTTTTAAATGGGGTTTCAGCGAAGGCGAACGAATCGTCCTTTTCATCGGCACATTGTTCGATTTCAGCGGACTCGACGCTTTGATTCCCGAATTTTACCGGGTCATCAAGCGCGTTCCCAACGCCCGGCTGCTCATTGTGGGCGACGGCCCGCAGCGAGCCCATCTGGAACGGGTAGTCAAAGCATCAGGCCTCGGGAGACATGCCGTCATCACCGGATTCGAGCCGTACAACATGATGCCCAAATATATCAACATCGCTTCCGTATGCATTAATACGTTCCTCATCACCGACGCCACCCGGGACATCTTCCCCGGCAAGACGGTGCAATACCTCGCCTGCGGCAAGGCCTTAATCGCCACCGCGCTGCCGGGCATGACCGCGGTAATCAGCGAAGAAGACAAGGGAGTGGTTTACGTTAATAACACGGCGGAGATGGTCAACGAGATAATCAATCTCCTGGAATCGGACGAGCGGCGGAAGAAAATCGAGCTGGCGGGTCTCATTTATGTCAAGCAGGTGCACAGCTACGAGCGCATCGCCCAAGAGCTCGAGAGTTATCTGGAACAGGCGATAGCCCGGAAAAAACAGCCGGAAAAGTCCTCCATCACGCCGGCAGGCAGCACCGAAAAGGCTATTTAAGAAACGGCGGGAGCAGGAAGACGTTCTTGCTCACTTCGATAAGCGCCGGGTTCTGGCAGCCCCGCGTGGTATAGACCAGCGAGATTCCGTTTTTCCGCAGGAATTCCGTATCCACGCAGCCATCGGTGAGGAATTTAGCCGCCTGGATATCATTAGGCTTTGGTTCGGTAAATACCCAGGTGAACACTTTCTTGCCGGTAATGATTCTGAAGGGAAGCGCTTTAGACGGGTCCAGCACCGCCTTTTGATGTTCTGCGCCCACATTCTCTTTTACCCAGACGAATGCCTCATAATCGGCGTCATTAATCAGGTGATAGTATTCGATGCCCTGCCGCAACGGAATCCCAAACCAGAGGGTCAAGCCAACCAGCACCAGAGCCAGGAAATTACCCAGATGATTCGTAATCTGAGGAATCCGGATTGCCTCTACCACGCCCGGGGGCAATTCCAGCCGGCGCACCGCTGCCAGCCCCGCCCCGGCCACCACTCCGACCAGCAACATCATGAACATCAGCCCCCGCGTGTACATGATGTCCAAGCCGTAATGGAAAGTGAAATAGACCACCAGCATAAGCAACAGCGCCAGCAACCCCAGCACCAGTCCATAGTACTTCTTACCGCCTTTGACTGCCAGCCAGAAGGTACCCACCAGGCACAAAGCCATGGGGACGTAGCCGTACGTCCTGATAATACGGGGGAAATCAATATACTCAGGGAGGGGTTCCGGTGTAAGCAGTTTCATGGCCGTAGGCAACAGCATTTTGAATATCCATGGGAACGGCGCCAGAAACGGTACGGCAATAACCAGCAGCAACAACAGGCTGTGCCGCGTGTTTCCCTTGAGATTCAAGATAATATATGGCAACAGGATGAGCACCAGGCACACCGCCGAAGGCGCATGAATAGCCAGTAAAAAGCAGGTGAAGATAAACACGGCCACATAGCCCCCGATAGTCTGGAAGTGAAAAGCGACAAACAGGGTAAGGGCAACAAAGAAAATCCCCAGCGCCACCGGTACCAAAAAGGCGGGACCCAGTATGCCCACGGTAGTGGGTATCAAGGCGGCAAAGAAGGCGGCTTCTACGCCGAAACCCAATCGCTGCGCGAAAATATAAGTCGCCAGCACCGTCAGCACCAGGATAATGCCGGGGAAAAAGCGGAAGATGGTCAACCAGGAAACTCCGCTAATCTGATGAAAAATACCCCAGAAAAGTTGAAAACCCGCCTCAAGGTTGTTGCTCAGGCTATAAACCCCGTCCCAGAGCGGGTTCGGATAGGTAGTGCTACCGGCAGACAGAATCGCCTGGGCGTTGGCGAAGTGAATCCAATCATCGACATGCAGGGGATATTGATAAGACTGGTGCGGAATGAAAGCGATGTAATATGCCAGCGCCAGCGCCGGTAGCAGCCAGCAAACCGACCAGTTCAGCCTGTTTTCCCCGTTTTCATCCATGAGATTGTTATTGTTCAACCCGCGCTCCGTCCGAAATCTTAGCTATTATAACACAGCAATTTCCGATAAGTAAGTCTGCGCCCCCTCTTTACAATTCCGGTTCTTTAAGTCAAAATTCATTTATCAAACAAATTCAATAAGTTTTTGCACTTATCGGCAGTTTACCTGTGCGTGGAACAAAAAATGAGCAGGGAAAAGCAGAAAAATACCGAGCACCACAGGAAATTACTGGACCAGATAGACCAACTCACGGCGGACCTGCTGGAAGATAATTTGCTGCTTAAGGCGCTCATGGAAAACACCTCCGCCCACCTCGCCTACCTGGACCCGCAGTTCAACTTCGTCATGGTCAACTCAACCTATGCCAGCGGTTCCGGGCATACTGCTGCCGAACTCATCGGTCAAAATCACTTTGCTATCTTTCCCAGCCAGGAAAACGAGACCATCTTCAAGCGGGCGCGCGATACCGGCAAAGAGCAATCCTTTCACGATAAGCCATTCACTTACCCCGACCAGCCCTGGCGCGGCGTCACTTACTGGGACTGGACGCTATCACCAGTCAAAGATTCTTCCGGGAAGACGCGGGGACTGGTACTTTCACTGGTGGACACTACCGAACGCAAGAAGACGGAGGAAATCATCAGTCAACTTGAGGAGCGGTATCGCTCCCTGTTCATGGAATCGCCTTACGGAACGATATTCCTGGATGCGGAGACGATGAGCATCATCGATTTTAATGACAAGGCGGCGCTACAGCTCGGTTACACCCGTGACGAATTCGCCAGACTCCGCATTCCTGATTTTGAAGCTTCCGAAAGTCACCCGGAAATTCAAGCGCCTATCGTCAGAGTTCTCCACGAGGGAATCGCCTTCTTCGCCACCAAACACCGTACCAGATTGGGAGAAATTCGTGATGTCGAAGTGACCGTCAAGGTCATCGAACTGGGCGGTAAAAAAGCTATCCTGGGTATTTTCCACGATATCACCGAGCGCAAGAAGGCGGAGGAAGCGCTGAGAGAGAGCGAAGAACGGTTGCGCTCGCTCGCCGAAAACGTTCCATGCGTGCTGATGCGCTTTGATCGGCAACTCCGTGTCGTTTA
>JAQTQH010000038.1 GCA_028712355.1 Dehalococcoidales bacterium | reverse complement strand
TTCGTTTGGCATTTTACCCCTACTCACAGCTCATCCTGTAGCTTTGCAACGCTAATAGGTTCGGACCTCCACTTCGAGCTTATCGAAGCTTCACCCTGGCCATGAGTAGCTCACCCGGCTTCGGGTCGTAATCTGTGCGACGAGCGCCCTATTCAGACTCGCTTTCGCTATGGCTCCGCAACTGAGTTGCTTAACCTGCCACACAGATTAAGTCGCCGGCTAATTCTTCTATAGTCACGCCATCATTCTTCCGAAGAAGAACTCTGACGGCTTGTAAGCATACGGTTTCAGGTACTATTTCACTCCCCTCCCGGGGTGCTTTTCACCTTTCCCTCACGGTACTAGTTCACTATCGGTCATCAAGGGTATTTAGCCTTGCGCTGTGGTCAGCACAGATTCCCACGGGATTTCTCGTGTCCCGTGGTACTCAAGAACAGTTAAGGAGCCTCGCCCTTTTGCTTACCGGACTATCACCGTCTGTGGTGGCTCTTTCCAGAGACCTTCTGCTAGGGTTCGGTTGGTAACTCCTCGACCTATTTAGGTTCGGTCTAAACTGTCTTACAACCCCCGGTAAACATAGGCCCTAAGCCACTGAGCTTACCGGGTTTAGGCTTGTCCCCGTTCGTTCGCCACTACTAGGGGAATCTCTTCTTTTCCTCGGGGTACTAAGATGTTTCAGTTCCCCCACTTGCCTCCATCCAGCCTATGTGTTCAGCTGGCGGTGTTCAGGTTTTACCTGAGCGGATTACTCCATTCGGAAATCCCCGGCTAAGCTTGCTAGACAGCTCCCCGGGGCTTATCGCAGTCTTACCACGTCCTTCATCGGCCCTTGATGCCAAGGCATCCACCGTATGCCCTTACCCGCTTGACCTGTTTCAGATTTGATACTAGATTTTAGACACTCTCGATTATTCAGTTTTTAAGGTGCGATAGGCATAAGAAAAGGTCTGGCGATTACTCACCAGACCTTAGCCTGGCATAACCACCGGTTTTTCTTAACCTATGTGATGATTCTCACCATCCTGATAATAATAGCACTACGGAAAATCGTTGTCAACATTTTTTGCAGAAGATTTTTAGCTACGGGCACTACGATACCAGCTCGACTTTCACCGGCGCGAACAGGCTGCCCAGAACTATGGGCAATAAAGGCGGAACAACAGATTGAGGCACGTGCTAATTGTAAGACAGAATAAGAGAGAAGGGCAAAAAGGGTTTGAATTAAAGAATTGAGCGCATTATAATGACGACAACTAAGAGTGATAATAGGGAAGATATTGAAGCGAATATTGCTTAGCTGTATTATAATAATCATTCTGATAATTCAGTTATCTTGTGCAGGAGGCATAAATATGAGTAAAAAATACCTAGCTGGTACAGAAGTATATTGGGATGATAAGGAATTTGTTGAGGCGTTTTTGTTGACACACGGAGTTGATAAAAAGGGGTTCGATTTCTTCCAAAAAGTCCAAGGAGGATTAGAGCTACATTTAGAAGGGAATAAGTTAATTAGATGCTATAAATATTTCGAAGGCGAAAAGGAATTGGATGCTGAATTGGTTGACCTACCAATAAGCTCATGGGAAGAACACAAAGTGTTTTTCCTGGAAAAGTCTAATAAGGGGTTGCATAAATTAGGGGGAACAGTGCCAGAAGGCTTGACGTTGCCTGCTCATGAAAAGTTGAAAACCCCTTTTCAATATCTTGGCACAATTGATTGCGCAGATAAATATTTTAGATGGCTCCCAATGCCCAAGTTTCATATCATATATCCCGTATATGAATGCAACTCAGGCGTATTTTTAGATTACGCTAATCCAAATGAACCTAAAATTATTGAACCAATAACATTCGATCCTTCTTGGTACGAAGCAGGAATGGAAAAAATTGACGCCACATTCGTGGAAACCAGATTAGCCACTTCCGAAAGATGGAATCCAGAGAAATTTGAAAATAGTAGTCAATTACTTTGCGGTGTTCCGCTTTGGCTTCAAGCTCCTGAAATTCCTAGAAATCCTCTCACCGGCAAGGCAATGAAATTTGTTTGCACCATTGCTTCAGATTCGGAAATTAAAGTAGCCAATTATGAAAGCAACCGAGATTATATACGAGATAATTATTTAATATTCGCCGATATGGGAAATCTCTACGTTTTCTTTGATCCAGAAACAAAAATCGCACATGTGCAGATTCAGTTTTAGGGGTTAGCAGGGTTTTTTTGTCCGAAATCCCTCTCCTGTCTCCCCTTTTCAAGGGGAGAAGCTAATAAGAGTCCCTTGAAGCTTACAAGTTTCCCCCTTTGCAAAAGAGGGATTAAGGGAGATTTCCGTCTCCCCCCTTCGCCTTTTCAGCCGCACTATGCTATAATTTCTTACGTTCAAATTATTAACGCGGAAGAAGAATGTCCGGACTGAAACAAAGACTGGTTGACCTCTTGACGCAGGCGGCGCAGGAAGCCCAAAAGCAGGGCAAGCTGCCCGAAATCACCCTGCCCGAGGTCACCATCGAGCACCCGCAAAATCCCGACCACGGCGATTACGCCTCCAGCCTGCCGCTCAAGCTGGCGCGGACGACCCGCATGAACCCGATGGCTATCGCCGGGGAGCTTGCCGCCCTGATTGCCCCCACCCCCGAAATCGGCAATATTGCGGTAGCGCCGCCGGGTTTCATCAATTTCACCCTCAACTCCGCCTGGCTCACCGGGCAGGTCGGCGGCATCTGGCAGGCGGGTGAGAGCTACGGCAATACCGGCGAAGGCAAGGGCAGCCGCGTCCAGATTGAGTTCGTCAGCGTCAATCCCACCGGGCCGCTGCACGTGGGGCACGGGCGGGGGGCAGTGCTGGGCAGCGCGCTCGCCAATGTGCTGCACGCCGCCGGCTATGACATCACCACCGAGTATTACATCAATGACGCCGGCAACCAGGTCGAGACTTTCCGCCGCTCGCTCTATGCCCGCTTCCAGCAGCAGACGGGCAAGGACGTGCCTATCCCCGAGGACGGCTACGTGGGCGGCTACATGGTCGACCTGGCGAAAGAGATTATTTCCGAACACGGCGACGGGCTGCGCGACCTTCCCGAAACCGAACTCGTGACAAAGCTGGGCGAAATCGGACTGCCCAGGATGCTCGCGCAGATAAAGAACGACCTCGAATTGCTGCGCGTGACTTTCAATAGCTGGTTCAGTGAAAAGAGCCTCTATGACAACGGGCAGTACCAGAAGGTAATTTCCCTCCTCCAGGAAGGCGGCTACATCGCCAAGAGGGAAAACGCCACCTGGTTCGTTTCGACGGCGCTGGGCGAGGACAAGGACAACGTCGTCGTGCGCACGGACGGCACGGCAACCTACTTCGCCACAGATATCGCCTACCATTATAATAAATTCCTCGAGCGCAAGTTCGACCGGGTCATCGATATCTGGGGCGCCGACCACATGGGGCATGTCTCGCGGATGAAGGCGGTGGTAGGGGCGCTGGGCATCGACCCGGAACGGCTCAAGATTATCATCTCGCAGATGGTGACTTTACGCAGCGGCGGGGAAATCGTGCGGCTTTCCAAGCGCAGCGGCGATATCATCACCCTGCGGGAGCTCATCGAGGACGTGGGCGCCGATGTCTGCCGCTACTTCTTCCTTTCCCGCGCCGCCGACAGCCAGATGGACTTCGACCTGCAGTTAGCGAAAAAACAGTCGGTGGACAACCCGGTCTATTATATCCAGTACGCCCATGCCCGCATCGCCAGCATTTTGCGGCTGGCGAAAGAGCGCGGCGTCGACAGCACCAGCGCCGATCTCGTCCGGTTAAACACAGCACCGGAGCTTACGCTCATCCGCAAGATGCTCCAGCTGCCGGAGATTATCGAGGTCATCGCACACACGCTGGAGCCGCACCACCTGACCTATTACGCGCTGGAACTGGCAACGGTCTTCCATGCGTTCTACAAGGACTGCCGCGTGGTGACGGACGACCCGGCGCTGACCAAAGCCCGCCTCAAGCTGGTGGAGGCCGCCAAGATTGTGCTGAACCGCACGCTGAACCTGATGGGCATGGCCGCCCCGGACACGATGTAGTAATAACATCGTAGATTTGTCGTCCTTATTAGATATTAAAATATGCTGTAACCTATCCCCTGCCCCTTCCCTTGTGAATAAATAAAGGGAAGGGGTTGAGTAATAAAAGAGAGGGGGCTTTTGCCCCCTCTCTTAAAACTCATCCCCCTCGCCTTTCTAAGGAGAGGGGGATACAGGGGGTGAGGTTACAAAACTAAGGAGTACCATGAAGAAACGGGTCTTTTCCGGCATCCAGCCGACCGGCGATATCCATATCGGCAACTATCTGGGGGCGATCAAGTACTGGGTCTCCATGCAGGAGAATTATGACAATGTCTTCTGCGTTGTCGACCTGCACGCCATCACCGTGCCGCAGGACCCCAAAGTCCTCCATGCCAAAATCCGCGAGGTCGCCGGCTTACTGATGGCGGCCGGCATCGACCCTCAACGGTCTATCTTATTTGTACAATCGCACGTCAAAGCCCACAGCGAGCTGGCGTGGCTGCTCAACTGCTTTATCCCGATGGGCTGGATGCAGCGCATGACCCAGTTTAAAGAGAAATCCGTCAAGCAGAAGGAGCAGGTGAGTGTTGGGTTGTTCGATTATCCGGCGCTGATGGCGGCGGATATCCTGCTCTACGACACGCAGGTCGTGCCGGTGGGCGAAGACCAGAAGCAGCACGTCGAGCTGGCGCGCGATGCCGCCGGGCGTTTCAACTCTATCTACGGAGATACCTTTGTGTTGCCAGAGCCGCTTATCCCGAACGTCGGCGCGCGCATCATGGGGCTGGACGAGCCGACCAAAAAAATGAGCAAAAGCGAGCCCGGCACGAACCATGCCATCAACCTGCTCGACACGCCGGATACTATCCGTGCCAAGTTCGCCCGCGCCACCACCGATTCCCTGCGTGAGATACGCTTCGATGAAAAGCGCCCCGGCATCTTTAACCTGCTGACCATCTACCAGACTTTTTCCGGCATCGGCAAGCAGGAGCTAGAGGCGAAGTTTGAAGGCAAAGGCTACGGAGATTTCAAGAAGGCGCTGGCGGAGGTCGTGATTGAAGGTCTGCGCCCGTTGCAGGAGCGCTACAAGGAACTTACCGCCGATCCCACCCGTATCGACTCAATACTGGCAGAAGGCGCTAACCGCGCCCGCCCCCTGGCAGAAAGAACCCTGGCAAGAGTACAGCAGAAAATCGGGCTGGGTTAAAGCCTGCAGCTTTAAATCCCGCCGTGCGCTTCCCGCGCGCCCTTGGGGCGGAACTGAATCATGGTACGGTGCGTTGCGCGGGGGTCGGTATAGCCGTTATCGCCGCCCCGTTTCACCGGCTCGTTCCATGAATCGACGAGGCGGATTCCTGCATCGTTGCACCTCTTAATCACAGTGTCCATTTCATCCACGAAAAAGCAGAAATGGTCGATTCCTTCGCCCCGCTTCTCTAACTTATGATTAAGTATGGTAGAGTCCTCGCCGGTAGGTGCCATCAGCGTCAGGACGACGCCGTTAAAATTGTAATCGATTGCCTTGTAAGCGCCCGGGGTACCCCGGTTCTCCTCATACCTTTGCGTGGGTTCTAAGCCGAGGACGGTCCGATAAAATTTAGCTGCCTCGTCGAGGTCTTTCACCAGGATGCACACTTCCCCGATATTAATATCCATAATAGCCTCCTTTTTACTTGCGGTTCTTGTTGAGGAAACGCTTCATGCGGTTGAGGGCTTCTTCGATATCGGTCAACGAAGTGGCGTAACAGCAGCGCACGTATCCTTCCCCGCACTGCCCGAAGGCAGTCCCGGGTACTACCGCCACTTTCTCTTCCATGAGCAGCTTTTCAGAAAACTCCTCGCAGTTCATGCCGGTATCGGCGATGGACGGGAAGGCGTAAAAGGCACCCTTAGGCTCGAAGCAGCGCAGCCCGATGCTGTTCAGCCCGCTGACGATGAGCTTACGACGGCGGTCATACTCGGCGACCATCTCCTGCACGGCAGACTCGCCGTTCTTGAGGGCTTCGATGGCAGCGACCTGCGCCTGGGTAGGCGCGCTCATGATGGTGTACTGGTGTATCTTGGTCATCGCGGCGATGATTTCTTTAGGCGCCGCCGCGTAGCCGATACGCCAGCCGGTCATGGCGTAAGCCTTGGAAAAACCGCCCAGCAGGACCGTATGCTCTTTCATCCCGGTCAGACTGGCAAAACAGGTATGCGTCCCGCCGTAGACCAGCCGGTCGTAGATTTCATCAGAGACCACTACCAGGTTATGCTGACGGGCGACATCGGCAATCTCCTGCATCTTCTGGCGGGGCAGCACCGCGCCGGTCGGATTGGACGGATAGCCGATGAGAATCGCCTTGGTGCGCTCCGTAATGCGCGACGCGATATCCGCGCCGCCGATTTCGAAATCGTCCCGTTCGTAGGTGGGGACTTTCACCGCTTCGCCGCCCGCCATCAGAACGCAGGCAGCATAAGCTCCGAACGCCGGGTCCGGCATGATAACTTCGTCGCCGGGATTGAGGATGGAACGCATCACCAGGTCAAGAGCTTCGCTAACGCCTACCGTGATAAGCATCTCCCCCATCGGGTCATAGTTGACGTTATATTTGCTGCCCAGGTGCGCGGCAAGATCCCGGCGCAGCTCGGGCATACCGGAGTTCGAGGTGTAATGGGTGAAGCCTTTTTCAATCGAGTTGATAGCGGCTTCGCGGATGCTCAGGGGAGTTGTAAAATCAGGCTCGCCGACGCCCAGGGAAATAACCCCTTCCATCGAAGCGATGAGGTCGAAAAACCTGCGGATCCCGGAAGGTGTCAGGCGATTGACCCGCTCGGAAAGTAGCCTGCGCTGACCTGCCTTGATTGCTGACATATTTTTCTCCTGATTGAAGACTAGAGTACCATCGGCTGGCGGCTTTGTGTCGCCTGGCCGTCCAGGACTTCGCCGTCTTCTTTATAGCGCTTCATCACGAAGTGGGTGACGGTGCTCTGCACGCCGGGAATATGGGACAGCTTCTGCGAGACAAAATCCCCGATTTCATGCTCCGTTTTGCCGGATACGATAACCAGCAGGTCATAGTTCCCGGAAGCAAGATAGACCGAGTCCACCTGCGGGAAGGTGGCGATGCGCTCGGCGGCGGGGTCGAAACCGGCTTCCGGCGCCGGCGTTACTTTAACCTCGATGAGCGCCCAGACCTGCTTGCTCTCGACCTTGTCCCAGTTGATGATTGCCTTGTATTTCAGGATGGTGCGGTTTGTCTCGGCTTCCTTGATAAGCCGGGTAATTTCCGCCGGGGAAGTGCTGAGCATGGTGGCGATTTCCTTAACGGAAATGCGGGAGTCGTTTTCCAGTATTTTGAGCACTTCTTTGAGCATGACGCTACCTCCTTATCGCCCGATTCGCCGGTATGATGATTCATTATAGCAGAAAAGGAGAAGGCTATTGAAGGATAAAGCACACCCGGTATAGCTTCAAGAATATAAAGCGACTAAGACGAGGAAAGCCCGGATAAAGCGATAACCTTATATCTCCGGCTTTCTCTTGTGCCACTCCGTCGCCTGCTCGTAGGCATAGGCAATCTTAAAAAGCGTTTCCTCCGCAAAAGGCTTGCCGATAATCTGCATTCCTACAGGCAAGTTATTGGCAAAGCCGGCGGGGATGGAAATGGCGGGTACCCCGGCGATGTTGATGGGCAGAGTGCAAACATCGCTCAGGTACATCTGGATAGGATCGGCGACTTTCTCCCCGATTTTGAAGGGGACGGTGGGTGAGGTGGGCGTAACTAAAGCGTCATACTTTGTAAAGGCGGCATCGAACTCGCGGCGGATGAGCGTGCGCACCTTCTGCGCCTTGAGATAGTAGGCGTCATAATAGCCGGCGGAAAGAGCGTAAGTGCCCAGCATGATGCGCCGCTTGACCTCGGGACCGAAGCCGAACTGCCGCGTCTTTTCCATGTCTTCCCACATGCTGGCGCCTTCCTTATAGGAATAGCCGTACTTCACGCCATCGTAGCGCGCCAGGTTCGCCGATGCCTCGGACGGGGCGATGATATAGTACACGGAGAGGGCGTGCGGCGTGCTGGGCAGCGAAACATCGCGGTCGATGACCGCGCCGAGCTTCTCAAGCCGGGCAATCGCCGTATCCAGCGCCGCGGCGACCTCCGGCTGCATGCCGCTGACGAAATACTCTTTCGGAACGCCGATGCGCATACCCTTGATACCGGCTGACAGGCAGGCGGCATAGTCCGGCACGGGATAGGGCACGGAAGTAGAATCGCGGGAATCATGCCCGGCGATGGTGTTCAGCACCAGGGCGCAATCGGTAACATCGCGGGTGAGCGGCCCAATCTGGTCGAGAGAACTGGCGAAAGCGACCAGCCCGTAGCGGCTGACCAGACCGTAGGTGGGCTTGAGCCCTACAACACTGCAAAAGCTGGCGGGCTGGCGGATGCTGCCTCCGGTATCCGAGCCGAGGGCGCAGACGGCTTCGCCCGCCGCCACGCCTACCGCCGAGCCGCCGCTGGAACCGCCGGGCACCCGCGCCAGGTCCCAGGGATTATGCGTCACGAAAAGCGCCGAGTTCTCCGTCGAGGAGCCCATGGCGAACTCATCCATGTTGGCTTTACCCATGATGACCGCGCCTGCCGTATTCAGCTTTGTCACCACCATAGCATCGTAGGGCGGCACGAAGTTCTCCAGTATTTTTGAGGAGCAGGTGGTGCGCACGCCCTTCGTGCACATATTGTCCTTGATGATAACCGGGATGCCCGTCAGCGGACATACCTCACCGGCGGCGATACGGGCGTCCGCCTGCTGCGCCTGCTGGAGTGCCATCTCTTCGGTGACCGTGACCAGCGCGCGTACCTTAGGTTCGACCTGACGGATGCGCTGCAGATAACCTTTCGTCAGCTCCACCGATGAAATCTGTTTACTGACGAGCAGCTTATGTGCTTCGTGAATGGTCAAAGTACTGTAATCAATCAATTCAATCCTCCTCAACTGCCGGCTATCCTGCCGACCGGGATAATGTAGAGCGGCTCTTCCGTCGCAGGCAAATTTAGAATTTTCTTCACCCGGTCATCATAGAATGCCCCGATGACCACACTGCCAAGGTCGAAAGCTACCGCCTGCAGGCAAACGTTCTGCGCCGCGTGCCCTGCCTCAAAATGGACATAGCGGATGCCCCGTTCGCCGTAGCGATTCGTGGTGCGCTCAAATACGGCGGTAATGGCAATATTAACCGGCGCTTCACGGACGCAAGCCTGGCCGAGCGCGGCTTCCGCCAGCGAGTCCCTCACGTCGCCGCTGATTACTAAAAGTAATTCATGCGATGCGGAATCGTACCGGTAAACCCCGGCACCTATACCATCCACAGCACCGGCGACCAGGTAAACTTCCAGCGGATAGGTCGCCCCCGCCGAGGGCGCCGTCCTTTTCCCATCCGGGCTGGTCTTGCCCTGTGCCGCCCACAGCAGCTGGCTGACCTCCTCAAGCGTCAAAGCCTCTGCCGTATAGTCCCTGATTGACCTGCGCTCCCGCAAAGCTTCCTCCATCGAAATATCGCTGGAATATTTCGGTTCAGGTATCGTAATCCTGATGTTTTCCGCCAAAGGCATTATCTCCTTTTCGGACGCCGCACACGCGAGACTGGGACCCAATGCGCCAAGCATTATTAAGATAACGAAAAGCCAGCTTAAAGCCTTCACAATCTCTCCCGTCAGCAAGCGGGAAGGCATTACTCCAGCACGGCGCGTACTTTAAAATAGTCCTCTTCACGGCGCGGCGCGTTCGCCAGGACATCTTCGGGAGGCAGCGATGGCGCCACCTCGTCATCCCGCATCACGTTCCGCAGGTCGATGGACTGGGCGGTGGGAGGCACATCTGCCGTGTCTACCTGCTTGAGAACCTCAAAATTATCCAGGATATTAGATAGCTGTTCGCTCATACGGTCGATTTCATCTTCAGAAAGACCCAGCCGCGCCAGACGGGCGATATGCAGCACTTCTTCCCGGCTCAGTTTCATATCTTACTCCTTTGTCGTAACCTATCCCCTTGCCCCTTCCCTCCCGATTCTAGGAAAGGTGAGTGTAATCAGGAGAGGGGGATGCAGGGGGTGAGGTAAAATATTCTCTCGATTCGCCAAATTATAACATTCAATTTTAACCAGCCGCAAACCTGATGATTATCCGTTGCAAAATAATTGCGCTCCGGTATGGTATAATAAATGTGACCTCAAATGATTAAGGGGGGACCATGTCAGAGCGCGTGATGATTTTCATCGACGGCAGCAATTTATACCATTCGCTTAAGAAACACTTCGGGCGGACGGATCTGGATATGGGTAAATTCTGCCAGCACATGGTGGCCCGGCGTACCTTAACCCGCATCTATTATTACAACGCCCGCGTCGGCATCAAGGAAGAACCGGAACGCTACAAGCACCAGCAGGCGTTCTTTAACAGCGTCAATGCCATCCCCTATACTGAACTACGGCTGGGACGCCTGGTCTATAATAACTGGCCCAGCACCCCGCCCTATGAGAAGGGCACCGACGTCCAGCTGGCGACCGATATGCTCACCCATGCCTTCAAGAATAACTACGATGTCGCCATCCTGGTGGCGGGGGATAATGATTATGTTGGTGCCGTTCAGGCGGTGAAAGACAACGGCAAACACATCGAGATAGCGCTATTCGGACAGGAAGGCACTTCGCGCCAGCTGCGCAGCGCGGCAGATAAGGTCATCCCCATTAACCGAAGTCTGCTCAAGGGTTGCTGGAAGCAGTCCGGCGACGGCGGCCGCGGTCGTATGCCACATGAACTACACCCCAACCATCAAATTCACCAGAACCGAGCGAATCAAAACAATCAATACGAGCAACCAGACCAGTTCAGCGAGAACAACCAGGTCTTACTGGAACAGGAGTAGACTTTCCCTCCATGAAGATGGAGCGGTAGTCAAGGACTGGGGCGGGCGATTGCCGGTTGCCCTGGTCTACCCCAATTCCTACTATCTGGGGATGTCCAATCTGGGCATCCATGCCATCTACGGGCTGCTCAGCAGCCAGCAAAATGTAGTCTGCGAGCGCGTTTTCCGGGAAAACAGCCGCAGTACTGCCCCATTATCAACAGAATCCGGACGCCCGCTGACCGACTTCGCGGTAATCGCTTTTTCCGTATCTTACGAGCTAGATTACTTTAATATCGTACAAATCCTGAAAGCAGGCGGTATCCCGCTCTATGCCGCCGAACGCGACGAAAGATACCCGCTGGTCATCGCCGGGGGACCGTGCCTGACCGCCAATCCTGAGCCGCTCGCCCCTTTCCTGGACGCCGTCGGCATCGGCGAGGCGGAAGCCATCCTGCCCGCGATACTGCCTTTATTATCGGAAAGCGCCAGCGTAGCGCGGGAAGATTTACTCAAGGAACTGGCGAAAGTCCCGGGAGTTTATGTGCCCCGTATTCCGCAGGCTCCGGTGGCGCGCCAGTGGGTGCGTAATCTGGATGATTTCCCCGTCCATTCTATCGTGCTGACGCCCGACACCGAACTCGGCGATATGTTTTTAATTGAGGCAGAGCGGGGCTGCAGCGGCGGGTGCCGCTTCTGCCTGGTGCACCAGACCTTCCGCCCGGTGCGATTCCACCTGGCAGAAAGCATCATCACCCAGGCGCGGGCGGGATTTCAATTCCGGCGGCACATCGGACTGGTCGGACCGGCGGTCGCCACTCATCCACATATTGAAGAGATACTGGACGGTCTGCTGGAGATGGGCGCCGAGATAGGCGTGAGTTCGCTTCGCATCAACACTTTGACGGATAAGTTTCTGGAGAAGCTGGCGCGGGGCAAAATGCAAACGATTACCCTCGCGCCCGAAGCTGGCTCGCCGCGGCTGCGCAAAGTTATCAATAAAGACATGACGGACGAGATGATTCTTTCCGCAATCGTCCGCTCAGCGGAACACGGCATCAAACAGATAAAGCTGTACTTCATGCTGGGACTGCCTTCGGAAACAGATGAAGACATAGAAGGAATTATCAGCCTGATTAAGCAGGCGCAGGAGAAATTAAGTTCACATGGAACACGTTTGACTCTGAACGTAGCGCCATTTGTCCCCAAGGCAAATACCCATTTCCAGTGGATGCCGATGGAATCCGTGGAGGTGCTGGAGCGCCGATTGTCCCTGCTGAAAGACCGGCTGCCTGGAGCGGGCGTGCGGCTTAAGAGCGAAAGTCCCGCCTGGAGCGAGGTTCAGGCAGTTTTATCACGCGGTGATGCCGGTGTTGCCGGCGTGCTGGCGGGCATGCCGAAATTTACACTGGCGCAATGGCGGCAGACTGCCGCAAAACACAACCTGGATGTTAATTTCTTTGCCCACCATAGATGGCCGACCACGCAGAAACTACCCTGGGAAGTGGTGGCAAGCGGAACTAAGACGGAGAAGCTACAAAAGGATTCGCAAGAAGCCGGCTGCTAGTCCAATTTGAACTAAGTCCTTACGAGGTTTATAATTGAGTAAAATAATATAATGCACTCTAATACTGAGAACTACAGGGGAATGCCCATCCGGGTGATTCCCTTTCTTTTTGTTTTCAGCCTTGGGGAAGCGGATGGGGGATTTATTGAAGCGTATCTGCGTACTCGGAGATACTCATGTAAGACACTGGCAGCAACTATCCAAGGTGATTAAATCGGCAATTTCCGGGGCTGACTATATCCTGCACCTCGGCGACTATGTCAGCCTGGAACTACTCGAAACATTCAAGAAACTCAATAACTTCCACGGCGTTACCGGTAACCATGACGGACCAACTTTAAAGGCACTTATCCCGGAAAAAGACATCATCGAAATAGAAGGCAGACGGCTGGGACTGGTACACGGACACGGTTGTTTCCTGCAAGGAGGAATGCGCAGAGGGCTGCTCAAACGTTTCCGGGGAGAGAAGCTGGATGCCATTCTTTACGGCCACACCCACCGGATGAAAAACACAATAGCCCGGGACACTCTCTTTTTTAACCCGGGCAGCGCCGTCGGCAGGTTTCCCGCCTCCCGGCTGAGCTACGGAATCCTGACCCTCAACGGGACGCTCACCAGCGAGCTTGTTACCGTGGAAAAGCCAATCATGATAGCGGATGCTTTATACTTGCCGCATCATTGGTAGCTACCCTATTCCTAAAAACTTATAACAAGAGTAGCATACTGGTTTCTCTTTTGAAGTCGACTCATGTTGCCCACAGCCATGACAGTATTTTTCTTTATAAGTAGGGTCTTTAAATTTGTCCCATTTCTTATAACATTCATCACAAAGTGGCTTATCCATATCAAACGGAATTTTTGCATTACACCTGATGCAAAAGCCCATTCGTCTTTTATTTGAGGAATAAGATTCCTTCCTATGATTACGAACTGGTGTTAAAGACTCTTTCTTGGAGTGTGCAATTATTGATTCAGATTCTTTGACTGCATCTTCAAACATATCTTTATCGCTACTTCTACGAATTAAAACTCCCATTTCTCTATTGGTCTTTTCGGAAAATTCGTACATATTCATAGAGGTGATAACCATACAGTCTTCATTGTAATAGCATTTAGCATGAATATTTTCAAAATAACAAATGGACAGATTCTTCAACTGCCTAAGTTTCTCTCTTTCTTCGGACTTCAATTCATCTTTCCCATAGACCAGAGTTATTCCTACACCCTGCTTATCAGCATCAAGCAATCTTTCAAAGAAGTTCTGGGACAATTGAAGATAGGGAGAGATTAAAACTAATTCTTTCCTTGCATCTTTAATAATGTTCTCTATATGGTAAGAAGCTCCGTGAGTAGTTAAGAATTCTGCCATAATCATTCCTCACTTGAAAAATCTGCCCCCAGTCTAGGTCAAACCAATTAATACAGTCAAGCGTAGAGGTACACAAAGGATTAGGAATTTAGTACCATAAGCAGAAAGAGGGGCTTTCGCCCCTCTGATAAATGCAACGCTCTTTATAAACTTTTTGCCCAGTTGACGGCGTTGAGGAAAATCCTGAAGCCATCACCGGTAGACTTAGCGCCCAGCCGCGTCCACTGCGGGTGCTGTGTGCCGCGGATGTACCGCTCGGGGTGGGGCATCAGAGCAAAGACACGCCCGGTGCTGTCCGCAATGCCGGCGATGCTCCGCAGCGAGCCGTTGGGATTATGCGGATATCCGGTGTTGCGGTTCCCCTTTTCATCAATATAATAGAGAGCGATATTCAGCTTGTCCAGGATGCCGTCGGCGGCGACGATTTTCCCCTCGCCGTGAGCCACCGGCAGGTACATGCGCTCGATACCCTTCGTAAAGATGCAGTTGCTCTTCGGCTCCGCCGCCAGACGAATCCAGCGGCATTCGAACTTGCCGGAATCGTTATTGGCGAGGGTGACCTCGTTGTTGATAACCAGCGCCGGTTCCGGCAGGATACCCGCCTTGAGCATCGCCTGGAAGCCGTTGCAGATGCCCAGAATCAGACCGCCGCTTTCCAGGAAGCGCTTGATTTCCTCGCCCTGCTTGAGCCGCAGCTCGTTCGCCTGCACTTTACCCGCGCCGAGGTCGTCGCCGTAGGTAAAGCCGCCGGGCAGCACCAGGATTTGATAATCGGCGAGCTTCTGACGGCGGCGGACGAGCTGGTTGATGTGCACCAGAGACGTCTCCGCGCCCGCCTGCTGGAAGGCATATGCCGTCTCCACATCACAGTTGGTACCCGGTGCCCGTAAGATAAGGACCTTTACTTTTGCCATATCACCACCGCAGCGGCTTCTGCCAGGCTTCCTTGAGCTCCGCCAGAGTGAGTTTTATCTTCTTCCCCGCGAGACTGTTAATTTCCACAAAGTCCGATTTGTCCACCTTGCCGATGGCGGCAAAGGCAGTGCCTTTCATAATTTTTTCAAACTTGCGCCGGTTGCCCGCCGTCACTTCGGCGAGGAAGCGGCTGTTGGATTCCGAGAATAATACATAGTCATCCCGGGTCATCGGCTCACCGACCGGCACCTTTTGCAACTCCACTTTCGCACCCAGTCCACCGGCGAAAGACATCTCGGCGAGCGCCACCCCCAACCCTCCCTCGCTGAGGTCGTGGCAGGCGCGCACCAGCCCTTGCTCTATTGCCAGGCTGAGGCTTTCCATGAGTACCTTTGCCCGCTGCGGCTCGACCCGCGGTACGGAAGCGCCGATCTGCCCGTGGGCGGCATAGTACTCGGAACCACCCAATTCCCGGAAGGTCGTGCCGACCAGATAAATCAGGTCGCCGGGCTTTTTGAAATCCATGGAAACAGTGCGGCTGACATCATCAATTACGCTGACCGATGAAATAAGCAACGTGTGCGGAATGGCGATAGTCTTACCCTGATAATGAAATTCATTGTTGAGACTGTCTTTGCCGGAGATGAACGGCGCGCCGTAAGCCAGCGCCATGTCATGGCAGGCCTGCGCCGACCGCACCAGCGCCCCCAGCATTTCAGGCCGAGCGGTATTACCCCAGCAGAAGTTGTCCAGCAGGGCGACGCGCCGCAAATTACCGCCGACGGCAATCACCTGGCGCAAGGCTTCGTCAATAACCGAGGCGGTCATCCAGTAGGGGTCGATATCCCCGTAGCGGGTATTGATGCCGCTGGCGATAATCACGCCTTTTGCCGAATCGAAAACCGGCTGGATGACGGCGGCATCACCGGGACCGTCGTTATCTTTGCCGACAAGCGGCTTCAGAATGCTGGCGCCCTGCACCTCGTGGTCGTACTGGCGGATGACCCATTCCTTGCTGCACGTATTCCAGGAACCGAGGATATTAAGAAGCTCTTTGCCCAAGTCTGCCGGCTCATCGAACTCAGTCTCACTCAGCTTAGGCGGCTGCCAGATTGCCGGGCGCTCGATGCGCGGTATGCCGTTGTGCAGGAACTCCATCTCAAGGTCGCCGACAAGCTGGTCTTCATAGAAGAGCTTCAAGTGATGGTCGCTGGTGAACTCACCGATGACGGTCGCATCGACATCTTCGCTGGCAAACAGCTTAAGCAGTTCCTCGACATGCTCCGGCGGCACCGCCAGCACCATGCGCTCCTGCGATTCGGAAATCCCGA
>JAQTQH010000037.1 GCA_028712355.1 Dehalococcoidales bacterium | reverse complement strand
CCGTGGATGAAGAGTGGGTTATAGGCATGCCCCGGGTTCTGCGCCACGGCCAGAGCGGCGGAACGCGCCAGGCGGTTGCCGCTGCCCTCGATGAAAGTTTCAAAGCTGTATTGCGGGTTCAGCCGGGGCGCGCGGGCGGGTTCGGTACCCGGCGAGCGGTTTTCCGGCAGGCGGCAGGTGCCGTCGACCTGAAAGGAAACCTCGACCGCGGCGCCGGTGAGTCCGATGAGCACCTTCTCAATCAGCGAGCGCTGGTTCCTTTCCAGGAACTCACCGACGAAGGCATTCGGCACCCCAACGACAAACTGGCGGTCCGTAAAACTCAACCCGCGAGTCTTTTCGAACCAGGTGCGAAAGTTCGGTTTATTCATCTGAAGCTGCAATTCACCCAGTGCAGCTTCCCAGATTTCCCGAGGCGAACGGATATCCATCAATTATCTTTCAGTTTTATCAATCTTAATCAATGCTGTCATTGAGAGGAGTCAAAGCGACGAAGCAATCTCTCTTGCCTGGTAAGGGATTGCTTCGCCTTCCCTCTGGGAATGGTCTCGGAATGACAGCATAATTGAGAAGAACCTTTCTTTCTCTTTTATTCCGAAGCAGAACAAGCGTTTTGCTTTCCTCTTAAAAGCACAACTTCTCCCCCGCATTTGCCTTTTTCGGGCACAGATTCACCCTCAAGATTTAGCCGGAATTTCTTTGCGGATTCTAAGTCGAGGCTTTACGCTTCGGCGTTACTTATCAACGTTTAACGTCATAAGAATACTACTAAGCGAAGCGGATGGCAAGGTTTTTGCTGGTTGTCGCCGGGCTTTTTGACCCCATCGCTTTCTCTTGCCATCTTTAAAAACCTTGCTTTTTTACGGTTTTTCGCACTGACAGATAGGGTCAGGCGGGTTGTCGGAGAAAAATTAAGGTGTTAGAATTTAGTACTGGGAGGTCTGCATGAGACTGGTCTTTTTCGGTTCGCCCGAATTTGCCGTGCCGGCGCTGGAGCACCTGCTGGTGAACGGTCATCAGGTAGCAGCGGTCTATACCCAGCCGGACCGCCCGGCGGGGCGGGGACGCGCTCTGGTCCCGCCTCCGGTCAAAGAAGCCGCTCTGCGCCGGGGCTTACCGGTATACCAGCCGGAGCGTCTTAAAGACCCTGCCGAAGTGGAACAACTGGCCAAGCTCGCTCCCGAAGCTATCGTGGTGGCGGCTTTCGGGCAGATTCTGCCGCAATCGGTGCTGGATATCCCTCCCTTTAAGTGCATCAACGTCCACCCCTCCCTCCTGCCCCGGTTCCGCGGCGCGGCGCCGGTGCCGGCGGCAATCCTCTCCGGCGATGCTTTCACCGGCGTGAGTATCATGCTGCTGGACAGGGGCATGGACACGGGGCCGGTGCTGTTGCAGGCGGCAGTCTTGGTAGCGCCAGGAGACAATACCGGCTCGTTGTCCGGCAAACTGGCGCAGGTGGGCGCGCGGCTGCTCACGGAAGCCCTCGTGCGCTGGCGGCGCGGTGAAATCCAGCCGCAGCCTCAGGACAACGCTCAGGCGACATATACCAGGCCATTTACTAAAGAAGACGGCAAAATAGACTGGCAGCGCCCGGCATTGGAGATATGGCGGCGCATCCGTGCTTTTAACCCCTGGCCCGGCTGCTACACCACCTGGCAGGGCAAGCAGCTTAAGATCATGCAAGCGGTGCCGCGGACGGCAGAATCGGTACCGGCGGGACAGGTAGTCACCCTGAATAAAGACTGCCTCGGCATCGGCACCGGCGAAGGCATCCTGGAAGTGCGGCTGCTCCAGCTCGAAGGGAAAAAGCCGGTATCCGCCGCCGACTTCCGGAACGGGCAGCGGGACTTCATCGGCGCGTTGCTGCCTGATTAGCATTTAGCTTTCAGCAGTCGGCACGGGGCGGGGTTTGGGTCTTGCACCTGTTCGCCGAAGGCTCGCTGGAGTTGTGGCCTATCGCTTACCCCTGTATAATCAGACTCAGGAGAATCCCATGCCTGATGATTTGAGCAAATTTGAATCGCTGGTGAATATCATCGCCCGGTTGCGCGCGCCGGACGGCTGCCCCTGGGATCGTAAGCAGACCCACCGCTCGCTGCGGGAGCACCTGCTCGCCGAGAGCTATGAGGTGCTCGAAGCTCTGGATAAGGAGGACGCCGGGAATTTGTGCGGCGAACTGGGCGACCTGCTGCTCCAGATTATGCTCCATGCCCAGATTGCCCGGGAAACCGGCGAGTTCACCATTGGTGATGTTATCCGGAAGCTCAATGAAAAGTTGATTTACCGCCACCCCCATATCTTCGGCACTGGAACGGCAAAGGACGCCGAGGAGGTCGCCCACAACTGGGAAGTCCTCAAACAGGGCGAGAGAGAAGAGGGAATTTCCATGCTGGCAGGCGTCCCCGGGCAGATGCCCGCCCTGAGCTACAGCCGCGAGGTACAGAAGCGGGTGGCGCGGGTCGGCTTCGACTGGACGGATGTCGACGGCGTGATTGAGAAGTTAACCGAGGAAATCGGCGAGCTGAAAGAAGCCGCTGGTGATGAGGAGCGCGCCCGCGAGTTCGGCGATCTGCTCTTTACTCTGGTCAACGTCGCCCGCCGCATGGATATTGATGCCGAGGCGGCGCTCCGGGAAGCCAACGAGCGGTTCTACCGCCGCTTTTCCCGTATGGAGGAACTCTGCCGCCAGCGCGGGATTAAGTTCGGGGCGCTTTCTTTCGATGAGCAGAACAAGCTGTGGGAGGAAGCGAAGCGGGAGGAAAAATAAGAATGGTCGGGGCGAGTGGATTTGAACCACCGACCTCAGCGTCCCGAACGCTGCGCGCTAAACCAAACTGCGCTACGCCCCGCCAGCAATTATTATATGCGTATTGGGCACTCGGTTGCAAACCGATGAGGTATTTATGAAATACTGCGTTTTAATCATGGACGGCGCCGCGGGACTGCCGCTGCCGGAGCGCAATAACCAGACCTGCTTGGAGCTGGCACGCACTCCCAATCTGGACATGCTGGCTCAGAGTGGTTACCTCGGTCTGGCCCGTACCGTGCCGCCGGGCATGGAGCCGGGCAGTGCCGTCGCGTGCATGTCGGTGCTGGGATATGATCCGAGGGTCTATTATAAAGGCCGGGCAGCTATCGAGGCGCGCGCCATGGGCATCGCCATCGGGGAGGGGGAGGCGGTCTTCCGCTGTAACCTGGTAACCGTACAGGACGGCAAAATGCGGGACTACAGCGCCGGGCACATTCCGACCCAGGAAGCGAAGGAGTTGATTGCCGCTTTACAGAGGGAATTGGGCAGTGATGAAATAAGTTTCTACCCGGGCGTCAGCTATCGCCACATCTGCAAAATCAAGGGACAGGAAGAAACCCTCAAGGCGACCTGCACCCCGCCCCACGATATCCCCGGCAAACCGATGGCGGACTATCTGCCGGAAGGTGATGGTAGTGAAATCCTGCGGGATTTGATGGAGCGTTCTAAAACCGTACTGCGGGACCATCCCGTAAACAAAGCGAGACACTCACGCGGTGAACTACCGGCGACTCAGATCTGGCTCTTCTGGGGTACCGGCAGACTGCCGCCAATGCCTTCATTCCGGCAGAAATACGGCGTTAGCGCCGCCATGACCTCGGCGGTAGACCTGCTGCGCGGGCTGGCGTTAATGGCGGGCATGGATGTGCTGGAAATCAAGGGCGTTACCGATGGCCCCGACAACAATTACGCCGGGCAAGCGGCCGCCGCGCTCGAAGCCCTGCAAAAGCATGACCTCGTCGTCATCCACGTCGAGGCGCCGGACGAAGCCGGTCACGGCGGACACATCGATGAAAAAATAAAAGCGATTGAGAATATTGATAAAGAGGTAGTAAGTCGCCTGCGCTCGTATAAAGACAATAATCTGAGGCTGCTGGTGATGCCGGATCACCCCACCCCCATCAAGGTGCGCACCCACACCGCCGCCCCGGTGCCTTTCCTGCTCTGGAGTGCCGGATTTGTGTCCAACGGCGCCCGGCGTTTTACCGAAACAGAAGCGAATAATCACGGTAGTAACATCGAAGACGGCTACAAAATAATGGGGAAATTAGCGGCGGGGAAATAACTTGCGCATACCCTGGACACTGTTCTCTACGTTGACCTTCCCCGGCGTCATCGTTCACGAAGCGGCCCACCGGCTGAGCTGCGCCGCCGCGGGCATACCCGTCAGCAAGACCTGCTACTTCCGCATCGGCAATCCCGCCGGCTATGTTGTTCACGGGGACGTGCGGGACTACGATGAGGCGTTTCTTATCTGTACCGCCCCTTTCCTGCTCAATACGGTACTGGCCAGCGTCTCTTTTGCGGTCGCGGGAAAAATCCAGTTTGACCATGCTTTAATCAAGCCGGCGCTATACTGGCTGGGCTTCGCAATCGCCATGCACTCCTTTCCCAGCGACGGTGATGCGCAGAACCTCTGGGATTACTCCAAAAGGATGTGGTTCCGGAACCTGTGGGCGTTATTCGGCTTTCCCCTAGTCGCTTTAATCAGAATCGCCAATCGTTCCACCTGGTTTGATTTGATTTATGCGCTGGGGCTGCTGTTGCTGGTGAATTTGATTTTACAAAGATGGAATATTTCATAAGAGGTATCGCTTTCCTCAATCGCTGGAGGGTTCATTTTTTCGCAACCTCACCCCCTTAAATCCCCCTCTCCAATTTGGTGAGTGTTATTAGACCTGAAAATCGTAATTTGGAGAGGGGCAGGGGGTGAGGTCAGTAGATGCCCGCAACCACGATTGAGTTAGGAAGAGGGAAATCCGTCACTAGATTTTTTCACGGGTAAAGATATACAATATAAACTGGTTTTGAGCGGAACGCAAGGCTTTCGAGGTAAAGACAAAATGGCTCTGATTGTACAGAAATACGGCGGGACATCCGTGGCGGATGCGGAAAAAATCAAAAACGTCGCCCGGCGCATCATCCAGACCAAGGAGGCGGGGCACCAGGTGGTGGTCGTCGTCTCGGCGATGGGTGACACGACGGATGACCTCATCAAGCTGGCGCAAAATATTACCGATAAGCCGGCACAGCGTGAGCTGGATGTCCTCATTTCCACCGGCGAGGTCGTCTCCAGCGCCCTGGTCGTGATGGCACTGCAGGGCATGGGTCACCAGGCTATCAGTCTCAACGGCGCCCAGGCGGGCATCCAGACCGATTCGGCATACAGCCGGGCGCGTATTCTCAGGGTGGAATCCCGGCGGGTGGTGAAAGAACTGGAGTCCGGCAACATCGTCATCGTGGCGGGTTTCCAGGGTATCACCAAGGACATGGACATCACTACGCTGGGGCGGGGCGGCTCGGACACTACGGCGGTGGCGCTCGCCGCCAGCCTCGGGGCAGCCCGCTGCGAACGATATACGGACACCGAAGGCATCTTCACCGCCGACCCGCGCATCGTGCCCGAGGCGCAGCGTCTTGATGAAATCAGCTACGACGAGATGCTGGAACTGGCGACTTACGGCTCCAAGGTAATACACCCGCGGGCGGTGGAAATCGGCGAACTTTACAGTGTGCCTATCCTGGTCGCTTCCAGCTTTAACCATAAACCCGGGACATTGATTCACAGAGAGGTATCTATGGAGATTAGAAACAAGGTTCGCAGCATTGCCCACGATTTAGACGTTGCCAAGATAACTATTGTCGGTGTGCCGGACCGTCCCGGCATCGCCGCATCTATTTTCGTGCCGCTGGCGGAAGCGGGTATCAGCGTGGATACCATCGTGCAGAACGCCAGCCTGGAGAATATCACCGACCTGACCTTTACGGTGGCGCGCAGCCAGCTCCAGAAAGCCATGGCGGTAACGGAACCCATAGCTAAGAAAATCGGTGCACGGGAATGCGTCAGCGATGCGAAACTGGCGAAAGTGAGCGTGGTCGGGACCGGGATGCAGAATGCCCCCGGCTATGCGTCCACCATGTTTAAGACCCTCAGCGATAAGGGCATCAACATCGAATTGATTACCACTTCGGAGATACGGATAACCTGCATCATCGATGAAACTAAGGTCAAGGACGCTGTCCGCGCCCTCCACCATGCCTTTGAACTGGACAAGAAACCGTCGTTAAAATAGGTCCCGGGTGCATAATAAACCGCTCACCATTAGCTTGTTCCAAGACAGGCTGGCGATGAGCGGTTTTTGTTTAGCTGCAATCAGGGTACGGCGATGACGGACTTGACCGCGGGGACTTCCTGCTTGAGGATTTTTTCCACATATCCCCGCAGGGTCATGGTCGCCATCGGGCAGCCGCCGCAGGCACCCTGCAGCCGCACCTTGACCGTGCCATCGCTGACATCCACGAGTTCGATATTGCCGCCGTCCTGCATCAATGCGGGACGAATTTTATTCAGAGCGGCTTCCACCTTTTCTTTCATCTGATAAGCCTCCTCGGGTATATTAACCCTCTATTTGCATTCTAGCTGTGCCGGAAGCGCTTTGTCAAAAGATACGTTACTAAATACTTGAAAAATGCCCCGGTTTTTACCTTTTTCCTCTTGTTTCCCTGATTAAGTTAGGGTAAAATGAATGGTCAAATTACCTGAAACAGGAGCCAAGATTATCTGATGCTGAATGAACAGGAAAAGCCGGTGAGGCTTAAAAACCAGCGCAACGAGCAGGCGATAGCCCTGGCGATGCAGGGCCGCTGGCGTGAAGCGATAGAAGTTAACAAAAGCATATTGGCGGACAACGGGCAGGAAGTCAATGCCTACAACCGCCTGGGACGGGCTTACATGGAGCTGGGCGACTATGCTCATGCCCGGGAAGCTTACAACAAGGCGGTAGAGGTCGATCCTTATAATGCCATCGCGAAAAAGAACCTGCACCGTCTGAGTCTGCTGAAAGAGACCAGCCGTCCCGCCGAGGATACGGAAACCGTGGAGCCAGAGCAATTCATCGAAGAAATCGGCAAGTCAGGCGTGGTGAATCTGCTGGCGCTGGCGCCGCTGGAAGTGCGCGCCCGCTTCGTGGCCGGCGATAAAATATCTCTTAAAACAAAAGGCTCCCGGCTGCTGGCAGAAAGCGGCGGCGGCGAGTATCTCGGCGAAGTCGAAACGAAACACGCGCTGCGGCTCATCAAGCTGATGCAGGGCGGCAACCGCTACGGCGCCACCGTCGTCAGCTCTACGGAGGAAGGGACGGCGGTCATTATCCGCGAAGTGTACCAGCACCCCAGCCAGTCCGGGAAGCTTTCCTTTCCGCCGAAGGGGATGGAAGCGGTACAGCCGATGGGCGGGGAGCGCATGCTCAAGATGGAGGCGGAGTACGAGCGGGAAGCCGATGAAGAGCCGGGTTATACCATCATCGGCGGGGATGAGGTAGAGGTGCTGCCGGAAGAAACAATTGGGCCCGGGGAGGACAACGGCGGCGACGAAGAATAGCGCTTCGCCACTGCCTCTTTTTAAAGAATGTCATTGCGAGACCATCCCGGTAGAGTCGGGAGGCGAAGCAGTTTCATGAAAAATTGTTGTTCCCGCGAAAACGGGAATCCAGCATGTCTCCCTTCCTTGAGATTGCTTCGCCGGTTTGACTCCTCGCAATAACGGCGGATATTATTTCCCTCTATACAGGCAAGTATAGTAAAATACGTAGGGGTGGTTTGTATCTCATTCCTGTAATTTTCCCGGGTTTCCCCCCGACTGACTACTGGAGGTCCAACTGCAATGGTTATGGGCACGGTTAAACCAATCAATATCGAAGATGAAATGCGTAATTCCTACCTGGACTACGCGATGAGCGTGATTGTCTCCCGGGCGCTGCCGGATGTTCGAGACGGCCTGAAGCCGGTGCACCGCCGCATTCTCTACGCGATGAACGACATGGGTCTGCGCTACAATACCCCCCACCGCAAGAGCGCCCGTATCGTCGGTGAGGTGCTCGGCAAGTACCATCCACACGGAGATTCCTCGGTCTATGACGCCATGGTGCGCATGGCGCAGGACTTTGCCATGCGTTACCCCCTGGTCGATGGACAGGGCAACTTCGGCAGCGTTGATAACGACCCGCCGGCGGCAATGCGCTATACCGAAGCCCGCCTCGCCCGCATTGCCGAGGAGATGCTCGTCGACATCGATAAAGACACGGTGAACTTCGTACCCAACTTCGATGACAGCCTGAAAGAGCCCAGCGTCCTCCCCGCCCGCCTGCCCAACCTGCTGCTCAACGGCAGTGCCGGTATCGCCGTAGGCATGGCGACCAGTATCCCGCCGCATAACCTGAGCGAGGTCTGCGATGCCATCGCCTGTCTCATTGACAATCCCGATGCGGACATCGAAGCCCTCAGCAAGTTCATCAAGGGCCCTGATTTCCCCACCGCAGGCATCATCATGGGCTATGAAGGCATCCGCAACGCCTACACCACCGGACACGGCAAGGTCACGGTGCGTGCCAAAGCGCATGTTGTGGAAGGAACGGGCACCGCCCGCGACCAGATTATCGTCACCGAACTGCCTTACCAGGTCAACAAGGCGGCTTTGATCGAGTCCATCGCCGACCTGATAAAGGAGAAAAAAATTGAGGGCATCAGCGAGTTGCGCGACGAGTCCGACCGGCAGGGTATGCGCATCGTCATCGAGCTGAAACGGGAAGCGATGCCCCAGCAGGTATTAAACAACCTCTATAAACATACCGCCATGCAGACTACCTTCTTCGTCAATATGCTGGCGCTGGTGGACGGGCAGCCCCGCGTTATCAGCCTCAAAGAGGCGCTCCAGCATTATATTGATTTCCGCCACCTGGTCATCACGCGGCGCTCCAAGTTCGAGCTGAAAGAAGCCAAAGCCCGCGCCCATATCCTGGAAGGGTTACGCATCGCCCTGGACAACCTAGATGCCGTCATTACTACCATCCGGCAATCGGAAAACGCCGAGGTGGCGCGCAAGAACCTGATGCACACGTTCGGCTTGAGCGAGAAACAGGCGCAGGCAATCCTGGACATGCAGTTACGCCGCCTTGCCAATCTGGAACGACAGAAAATACTGGAAGAATATGCCGAAGTCCTCAAAGTCATCTCTTACCTGGAAGACCTGCTGGCGAACCCCCGGCGCATCCTGGCGCTAATTAACCAAGACGTCGCCGATCTCAAGACGAAGTACGGCGACGAGCGGCGTACGGCTATCATGGAACAGGGCACGATGGACTTTACTGAAGAGGATCTTATCCCCCACGAGCGGGTTGTGGTTACCCTGAGCACGCGCGGCTTTATCAAGCGCGTCCCGGCGAAGTCGTTCACCCCGCAGCACCGCGGCGGCAAGGGCATCATCGGCATGGTGACCATGGAGGGTGACCCGGTGCGCCTGCTCACCGTGGCGGATACCCATGACAACCTCTTCTTCTTCACCAACAAGGGCAAGGTGTTCCGCCTCAAGTGCTACGAAGTGCCCGCCAGCACGTCCCGCGTCAGCAAGGGGACGGCGGTCATCAACCTGTTCTCGGTCGAAGAAAACGAACGCGTTACCGCGATGGTCTCGACTGCGGAGTTCATGCCGGAGGCTTTCATGGTGATGGCCACCCGCAACGGCGAAGCTAAAAAGACCTCACTGAGCAACTTCGCGGTGGTGCGCAGCAGCGGACTTATCGCGATGGACCTGGCGAAGGGCGATGAACTGGTGGCGGTGGCGCTGACCACCGACCAGGACGATGTCGTCATGGTGACGCAGAACGGGCAGTCCATCCGCTTCTCGGTCTCTTCCTTACGGGCGAGTTCCCGCATGAGCGGCGGCGTGCGCGGCATCAAACTCCTCAAAGACGATATCGTCATCAGCATGGACCGTGTCGAGCCTGATGCCTTCTTACTGGTGGCGACCGAGGGCGGCTACGGCAAGCTGACGCCCATCGAGGAATACCCGCGGCAGGGCAGAGCCGGCAGCGGCGTGCGCACCTTCAAAGTAGTCGATAAGACAGGCAAGCTGGTCGCGGCAAAGCTGGTAACCCTCCCCGAGCTTGCCATGATAATCTCGGCGGAAGGCATCCTCACCTGCATCCCGGTCAAGGAGCGCGATCCGCGGCAGGGCATTACCATTCAGGGCCGGAGTACCCAGGGCGTGCGGCTGATGCGGCTGGATGCGGGTGATAAGGTAGTGGCAATCACGTCCTTCGTACAGGCTTAGAAGGGTAAGAAAGGGAGTCATTTATGAAATTGCTGTTTATTCCGGGTTCGGGGGCGGGGCGGGAGGTCTGGACTTACCAGACTGGCTATTTCGTCGGCTCCGAGGCAGTTGCCTTGCCCGGTCATCCGGAAGGCGAACCCTGCCCCAGTATCGAGGACTATGCCGACTGGCTGCATGGTTACGTTCAAAAGCAGTACTTCAAGGATGTCGTGCTGGTGGGACATTCGATGGGGGGCGGCATCGCGCTGACCTACGCCCTGAAATACGGCAGCGAGTTGAAAGGACTGGTCGCCCTGGCAACCGGCGCCCGCTTGAGAGTGAATCCTGCCTTTCTGGAAAACTTCAAGAACATGATACAGGACGCGGCGGCCTACCGTGCTTTCATCGAAGACATTTATAAGTGGGCGGCGCCCGGCTTCCGTCCGGGCATGGTTACCGACCGGCTGAAAATCAATCCCAAAGTAATGTACAACGATTTCCTCTGCTGCGATAAGTTCGATATTATGGCACGGGTGGGTGAAATCAAAGTGCCCACGCTGGTCCTTTGCGGCAACGAAGATGAAATGACCCCGCCCAAGTACGCCCACTACCTGACGACGAAGATCGCCGGCGCGAAAGAGGTGCTTATCCCCGGCGGCACGCACCACGTCTTCGGCGAAAAGCCCGGCGAAACCAACAAGGCTATCGAGGATTTCATAAAAGGGCTGTAATATAACGGCAGGCTCTCCTTTCCCCGGCTTTCGCTGAAGCGCCTGCCCGCCGTACAAGGCTCCGGCAGGCGTCAAAGCAAAAGGGCGGATTATTGACAGGTTAAATGGTTCAGGAGGGTTAAAAATGACACAATCGAGAGAAGAAGTATTAAACAAAGCATTTGAGCTGGGCCGGAAATATGAGAAGGAGAACGGTAACTGCGCCCAGTGCACCGTCGCCGCTATCTTTGGTGCGCTGGGGATTGATAATGAAGATGTTTTCCGCGCCGCCACCGGGCTTTCCGACGGCATCGGGCTGACCGGCAACGGGGACTGCGGGGCGTTGTCTGCCGCCGCGGTCGCCATCAGCTATCTTTACGGGCGCAAGAAAGAAGATTTTGCCAACCAGCGCAAGATGATAAAGTCCTGCCTGATGTCCAAGAAACTACACGACCAGTTCCTCGCCAAGTACGGCACCCTGCGCTGTACCGACCTGCTGACGAAGCGGATGGGGCGCTCCTTCAACCTGTGGGACCCGGCGGAAGTTGCGCTTCTTGAGAAAATGGGCATGCGCAACTATACCTCTGAGGTGGTCGCCGATGTCGCCCGAATGGCGGTCGGCATCATCCTTGATGAGCGCGAGCGGGAAGCCGCCCAGAAAAAAGCCTAGCCGAAATACTTTTCCCGCAGTAGCCGGGAGACTTCCGCGGTGACTTCATAAACCTTGTCCGCCAGCTCCAGAGGCATGCTGACTGTCTCGCAGGTAGGCGTGATTAACGCGGTCTCCCGCAGTAATTGTGCATCGATTCCCTTGCCCGCCACCGCTTGCATGACCTCTTGCAGACGGCTCGCCAGGCTCGCCGGGCTTTCCGTAGTGATATCGCCGCCGCTGCCTGTGGTGGGTACGATGCCCCAGGCAATCATGCCGCCCCGCTTCAAATATTCCCGCAGGTGTTCCGCAAACAGCACCATCGTATTTCCGTAGCGGTATGCATCGAAATTGATGATTCTGGCATTGGTCTGCATCAGGAGCGACCAATCGAAGTTATCGCAGCAGTGGATACCGGAGATGCCATCGACCGCTGCGAGCAGTTCATTATAGTCCTGGCAAATTTGCCCCCAGGCGCCGGTGCCGCCCGCCGAGCTGAATACCGAAAGGGCGCCGTCGCCCGCCGTCGCCAGGATTGCCGCGCCGGGAAAAAGCTCCCGGATTTTGCGGGCGCGCCAGCGGACTTTCATCGCGAGTGTCTTAATCATGATGTCTTTGAGAGTGTCGTCATATAGTGCCGGATTACCGTCCCGGTCCTTGAGGGAAAGTCCCCAGGCGAACAGCCCGGGGAAGTTGAAGTGGATATACTTCAGCGCCCAGGGCTTCTGCCGGTACATCTCCGCCAGGGTATAGAGAGGCTCGTCCACCTCGGGGCTGATGGCAAAATAATCCAGGTCGCCGGCGAGGTAGCGGTCGTAGAATTCGGCCAGTTCGTCTTCCCGCCCGGCAAGGTCGAAGTAGAGCCGCTTTTTCTCCCTGTCGACTTGCAGTGCGGGGGTGCGTTCCGTCCACATTTTCTGGGAAAGAGTGGGAAGGGGAATGCACGTGCATTCCGGAAAGTTGCGCACCATTACCTGGCAGGCTTCCGCCACGCTGCGGCGCGGCATCCCGTTCAGGCAGAACGCCATAAAATCTGGTTTTAAGTTCATCAAAGACCTCCTATTCCCGCCGGACTAGCGCCAGCACGATGACGGTAATCGAGACGGATAACGCGATTATTGCCAGTATCAGTCCGCCTACCAGATAGAGCGCCCAGCCGGGCGTTTCCGGCAGGGGTGAGGCAAGGGGTGCCGGTGGCGGGGTTGCCGCCGCCGCCGCCATCGATGGTGGCGTGAGTGGCGGTGTTGTTAAGGCAGGTGGCGGCGTCAGCGTGAGCGTTACGGGATGAGTTAAAGAAGGTTCGGGAGTTTGTGTTGCCGGTAACGGTTCCGGCATGGTGGTAAATGCGCTCACGGCACTCCAGTCGCTGTAGCTGCTGGCAGTACGCGCCCGGACCTTCCAGTAGTAGGTTGTCCCGTATTTCAGGGTCACGTTGCACTCCCAGACAGTAGCCGGCAATGCGTATTCGCCAACCCGGTTTATCACCGGATTATTAAAGCCGACATCCGTGGCTACCAGCAGTTCATAGGCGGTGGCGCCGCTCACGGCATTCCAATGGAAAAGCGGGCTGGCAGAAACGTCATTCGCGCCCGCCGCCGGCGATTCCGTCTTCAGGGGGACGGTCTCTCCAATCAGGCTGGTAGCAAACGACCAGCGCGCCGACCATGGTCCCAGAACCGGGGCGGTGGCGCGCACGCGCCAGTAGTAGGTAGTGGCGGGTTCAAGGGTGGGCAGCCGCACGGTGCTGGCTTGAGTCGTGCCTTCAAAACCGGCGGGCACGGTGGAAAAATCGGTATCGTAATCGAGCTGCCACTGGTAGGTGGTGGCGCCGCTGACTGTTTCCCAATCGAGGCTGACATTGATGATGCTGTGGTTATTGATAGTGCCCACGCCCGGCGCCCCGTTTCCCGGCGAATTAAGGATAACCGGCGCATCTAGGCTTTCCCGGAAGATCATCAGCCGGTTGGCCGCAGTATCAATTGACCAGAGAAGGCTGCCGTAATGCCAGAGGCCGGAGAGGGTGGCGGTACCGGCAAGTCCGCGCGCGACTGTCTCGAAAGAAGGCCCCAGCGAGTAGGTGGGATTGAGGCTGCGTTCCATGCCGCCGCCGGCTTTGCTGTTTGCTGCGTAGAGCGTGCCTTGCGGAGATACGGCTATCTGGTTGAGCCGGGCGCCTGCCGGCAGGGTGCCGTCAATGCGTTCCCAGGCGTTGCTCGTGCCGATGGTATAGCGGTAAACTCCCTTGTCGGCGGGATTGCTGGCCGCGTAGATGATGCGGTTCCGTGAGAAATCGGCATCACAGGCAACATAGATATCTCCGCTGAGGGGTGCCGCCGCAGCATCGGCAGGCAGAGGTTTGAAACTGCCGCCGCGGTTGTCAGACCAGTAGACCCAGCCGCCCGTGTTGCCCACCAGTATCGTCCCGTCGATGGCAAAACCGGGTGAGATGGCGATAGACTTGAGGGAAAGAGTGCCGGCGGCAGCCCCTTCCGTATAAGTAAATCCGCTATTGGTCGAGTGATAGACCAACCCCTTGCTGCCGTCATAGCTGCCGATGAAAAGCTCGCTGTCGCCCGTGACCGCCCATGCGTCGATGGGAATTGCCGCCCGGCTGACCGGGTCGATGGCGGGATTATAGCTGAAGCTCTGGCCGTTGTCGCCCGATTTCCAGACGGCGGGGCTGCCGCCGCTGCTCCCGGTGAGCCAGACCACGCGGCGGTCCGTGCCGTACTGCGGTGAGAACTCCAGCAGCGCCAGGCTGTCCACGCCGGACAGGTTGCTGGAGAAGGTGCGCTCCCAGCTGTTGCCTTCGTCCTGGCTGCGCCACAGGCTGTGCTTGCCGCCGAAGGTAAGGAGGAACAGCGTGCCGTCCTCTTCGTAGCGGGGAGAAGGCGCCGCCTCGATTATGCTGCTGATGGCAGTATCAATCAGCCCCGCCTGGTTCCAGTAGACGCCGTCGGCGCTAAAAGAAAAGCCGCTTTCCGTGCCGCTGGTGGCGGCGTAAGCCAGGCTCTTATCAGGAGAGAAAAGCACTTGTGTTTGTGAGCCGCCGCTCGGCTCTTTGCGGCTTTTTTGCCAGCTTTTACCGCCGTCGGTGCTCCGGCAGACGCGGGCGCTGGAAGCGGCGCCGGCCAGCAGGATGGCATTGGCGGCATCACCCTTCGCCGTCAGACCGGTGATATCAAGGTTGCTCTGGGCATAAGCCGTGCCCGCGTTCAGGTCGGTGGCGGCGGAAGGTTCCGGCGCCGGCGCGCCGACAATCTTATAAACATCGCCGGTTCCGCCGCCGGTATTGGCGCCGACGAACAGGAGGCATTCTCCGGGACCGGCATCCGGGTAATAGTCTTCGGGAAAGGCGATGGCGGCGGAGACCGCGGCGATTGACCCGCCTGAGTTATCCTTGTTCAGGCGGGCGGTGCCGGTAATCGCGCCCCAGGCGGTATCCGCGGTTTTTGTGATGATGTAGGTATCGGTCTCGTCCGTCACCACGGCGACGAGCTGCCGGTCCGCCGCATAGTGGGGCGAAGCCGCCAGCGCGCAGACATCGTAGCTGCCGATATTGGTATTCAGCCATGAAGGTACTATCTCATCGGTATCCAGCTTATAGACCCCGCCGAACTGGGTGTTGTCGGTATCTCTCGTGCCGGCGATAACAAGGTGGGTATTCGCGTGCGCCACGGCGAGCGAGGTGATTTCAATATTGCCGCCTCCGGCGCCGCCCGGGGCTGCGGGCAGGGCATCAAAATTTTTACCGCTGTCTTTCGAGAGATAGACGGTAGAGGTCGTGGCATAGCAGATAAAGCCGGCATCGGCGGGGGAGGCGGCAATCGCCGCGATATTGTGCGTCACATTGCCGATACTTGCCCAGCTTTTGCCGCCATCGGTAGATTTGTAGAGAGTATTGGCCAGTCCTTTGCCGTAGGCGTAAAGGGCGCCGTCCGCGCCGATGGTGAGGTGCTGGACGTCCGACCCGCCAGCGAGCATCCAGTTGCCGCCGGGACCCTCCGCGGGGATGTTGACCCGGAGCCACTTATTGCCTTCAACCTCGGCAGAAGCGGAGGAGGGCGGGAAAGCCAGGGCAATCAGGACAAAAAGGCAAGCTAATCTGAAGCTGCGGGCGAATCGGCTTAATGACATACGGCGAATTGTACTATTAGCTTTGCGGTGAAGTCAAACTGTTTAATTGGTTCTGTCATTGCGAGGAGCGCAGCGGCGAAGCAATCTCATGAAATTTGTCACTCCTCTCTTTCGATGAGAGAGAACGCAATGACCGCCAAAAAGAGAGCCCCCCTTGCGGGGGGCTCTCGGGGTTACGGTGAACCCGTCAGGTCAGGACTAGACAGTCCGTCTGGTTCTGACAATCAGGACGATGACCGCGATGACCAGGATCGCGCCGATGATGATGACTGCCCAGATGTAGGCCGGAGCAATCTGAGGAGCCGGGGTCGGCTGCGGGATAACGATGTTAGTCGTCGTTACCGGCGGCTGGGTCAGGACAATCGTCGGAGCGGGTACCTGGGTGATGACAACCGGCGGTGCCGCAGTGGTCGCTTCCGGTGCAACGGCGACCGTGAAGTTGGCTACTGCGGAGAAGGCGCCCGCGACCGGTTTGGTCGCTTTGACTGCCCAGTAGTAGGTGGTGCCGGCTTCGAGCTCGGCAAGAGGACGATA
>JAQTQH010000075.1 GCA_028712355.1 Dehalococcoidales bacterium | reverse complement strand
TTATTGGAAGTCGAACCCTGTAGGAAAAGTGCACTATAATCTTCCTGCGCTTCGTAAATTAATCGAGGGCAATTTCACACAAAATTCTTGACAAGACCTCGGCTGTTTCTTTAGTCTTAAGACCTCTCAAGACCTTCGTGCGGTCTTTAACAGTGCCTTGCACACGCTCTATAAGGTTTGTGTTATTGTCAGTCGTAACGAACGGGCTACCTAACTTATGCTTTGTGTTAGCGCCATAAGCCTGCTCTATGCCGTCTGGATAAGCACCCCAGCCGTCAGTAACAACTGTTTTGGGGTATTTCTTAGTTAGCTCGTATGCTTTCTCAAAGGCAGCCTTAATATCACGTATTGACCTGTTATGAGAGATGTAGCTACAAATAAAGAAGCGGGTATCAGCGTCCATGATGTCAATTAGCCAATACTTCTTGCCGCCTACCCTCAATACTGTTTCGTCAGCTATGAAAGTGTCGCCTACTTTTGGTGTCTGTTTGTTAGCTTCGTCTACTGCCTTCTGCCTGAACCTATCTATCCACTCATAGATTGTGCTATCCGAAGGTAAGTAATTATGCATCTGTTGGAACTGCCTTCGGATAGCATTCAGGCTCATTCCTTCATAGTACATGCTAATTGCGGAAGCTACTTGCTCAATTGGTGTTTTCATTCCCGAGATTGCCTTGTTGTCTACAAATTTACGCTTGCAAGTTTTACACCACCACCTTTGCACACCCTTCCGACGTCTATACCTGACTACGTGGGCAGAACCACATAGCTTACACTTTACGGCAAAGTATTCCTGATTAACCATGCGGATAATCTCCCTGCCCCCAGCTATAAAACCCCTGTCCCACTCGGTATATATTGATTTCTTCATGGATGGTATTATACATCATAATTACCTCTCACCAACCCCGTCCGAGAAGAACCTAGCTGTTTTACCGGAGCGGTACGGACTGGATACAGCTATAAATTGCCCCGCGTTGGGTGAGCTGGCTGCGCATGAGGTTGACCGATTTGACCTCGAAGCGGCACTGGTTTTCCAGGACGGTGCGGGCAATCAGTCCGCCGAGGTTTTGTCGCTCTTCGGGCGAAGTGTAGTCGCGGACGCGCCCCAGGGTAAGGTGAGGGGTGAAAGGGCGTGCTTCGGTGGGAAATCCGAGGGGGCTTACCTCCGCCTCGATACTCTTTTGCAGCGCAGTAAGCAGCGTCAGATCGCCGCTTAGTCCCACCCAGATAATCTGCACGCGTTTCGGGTTGGGGAAAACGCCCGGCTCACTGACGGCTAGGCGCAACGGGGCAGTACCGCTGGCGGCGACTTCGATGGCGGTGGTAATGAGGTCGATTTTATCGGCGGCAACATCGCCGAGGAATTTCAGGGTCAGGTGGATGCTGCCCGGTTCGACCCACTTCACCGGATAGTCCCCTTTTTTGAGGCGGGACTGCAGTCCGGTGAGTAATTGTTTTACTTCTTGTGGAAGCTCGATGGCGATAAATGAACGGATGTATTCCACTTTATTCCCTTTTGTCATTCTCGGGCTTGACCCGAGAATCCAGTATCCCTCTGCGCCTTCTTCTGGATTCCCGCTTTCGCAGGAATGACATACGCTACCTTCAGATTCCCAGCAGCCGGCGGGCATTCCCGGAAAGGATAAGCTCGCGTTCGCTATCGGTCAGACCGGTACCGTCGATTTCCTTGAGCACTCGTTTTTGCGGCATCAGCGGGTAATCGCTTCCGAAAAGGATTTTCTCCGCACCGACCAGCCGGCTGACCTGTTTGTAAATTTCCGGCTGATAGAGGAATGGCGAAGCCGCCGTATCGAAGTAGACGTTTGCCAGCGCTCGTTTCACCTCCGGCATCAGGGAATAGAAAGGCAAGCCGCCGCCCCAGTGCGCGCAGATGATGGGGATATCCGGCAGGCGGGTCACTAATTCATACAGTATCTTCGGGTCGGCGGTTCCTTTGCCGGGATAGATATGCCCGACCGGCTCGGAAGAGTGGGTTAATACGATGAGCTTGTTTTTCTTTAGAGTCGCGATGAGTGGTTGCGCCGCTTCCCCGGCAAGTTCGAGCGGCTGCCAGTCGGGTCGCAGCTCGCCGATGCCGCGGGCGCCGCCTTTGACACAGCGTTCAATTTCGGTCACTGCCGCTTCAATTGACCTAGGGGGGACGCTGCAAAAGCCGACCAGGCGGCGGGGAAAGCGTGCGATGGACTCCATGATGTAGTCATTGGTCTCCCGGCAAAGCTCCGGAGTCGCCCAGCCGTAACCGGTGATGATGGCGGTGTCCACGCCGTCCTCATCCATGCCGGCGATGAGTTCATCGGCGGTAGCGATGAGGGCTCTGGGACTTGCCAGTATCTTGGCGAAAATGCGGTCATGGGCGGCGTATCTGTCACGTTCCTCCCGGATGCGGGGAGGAAAAACGTGACAGTGGCTATCGATAACCATCGCCGCTCCATCACGACGCGAAGAGCGTCATTTCTCTTTCTTGGGTGGGGCTGCCTCGGCAGCCGGCGTCTGGGGAGCCGCTCCCGCCTCTGCCGCTGGGGCACCTTCTGCCGCCGGAGCGCCTTCGGCCGGGGCTGCCTCTGCGGCTGCCTTGACCGGTACTTCTTCCCTCACGATAATTTCGCTGACCTTTACCAGAAGCTGCTCGGGGTCGGCATAGACTTTGATTTCGGGATCGAGGACGATATTTTTGACGAACAGGGACTGGTCCAGTTCTACCAGCGGGCTGAGGTCTACTTCTATCTGGTTGGGCAATTTTTCCGGGAGACATTCCACGGTAAGAGTATCCAGACCGCGAATAATAATGCGCCCCTTGCCTTTCATGGCGGGGGCTTCGCCCACAAAGGCGATTGGTACATCGACTTTTATGGTCTGGCCTTTTTTAACCTGGTACAGGTCAACATGGAGCAACTGCTTACCGAAGGTATCTTTCTGGACTTCACGGATAAAGACGGTCTTGGCTTCCTTATCTTTATCTACCATCAGGACAATCGGACGGGTCAGTCCGGCCCGGGAGATGATATTGCTGAGTTGTGTCGTATCGCATTGCAGTGTCAACGATTCCATCCCGCTGCCGAAGACATGAATGGGAGTAATGCCCTGGCGGCGCAGGAATCGGGTCTTCTTTTTTAGAATTTCTCTCTTGGTCGCTTTCAGTGATAATTTTTCCATTGTTGCTCCTTTCGCCAAGTTACATTTAATCACATTCGGCGAATAAAAATCAATTTCGGGTATGATTAGTATTGCAGCGTTGTCAGAATAATACTGGTAAAAGATGTAGAATCAAATTTATGCAGATAGCAAGAAAGGCGAAATTTAATTGCTTCGGCTGCCAGAGATGTGATGCCTCTATGTCATTCTGTCGTGTAATGCCTGTGGCGTGATTTGTTTTACCGCCAGTTAGTTCTCTCAGATTTTGTCCGGATTGAGGATGTTGTTGGGGTCAAGGACAGCCTTAATCTTCTTCATTATCTCGATTGCCACTGGGTCCATCGCCTTCTTGAGGTAGCGCTGCTTGGACAGCCCGATGCCGTGCTCGCCGGAAATCACCTCGCCAAGGGTGAGCGCCATGTCGATTATCTCGTCCGTCGCTTTATGAGCGCGGGCGAAGTGCGCGGCGTCTCTATCGTCGGTAAGTACCGTGGGGTGGATGTTGCCGTCGCCGGCATGACCATTCAGCACGATGGTCAAATCATGCTTTTTCGCGATGTCTCGAATTCCTTTAATATAATCAGTAATCTTATCCCGCGGTACAGTGACGTCATCGGAAATCGTAGTATGAGCGGCGGAGTTGCCTGATCCGGTAGCCCCGCTCCGTGCCGCCCAGTAGCTAGCCGATTCGGCGTCGTCTTTCGCCAGCCGGGCGTCCCGGGCGCCGC
>JAQTQH010000003.1 GCA_028712355.1 Dehalococcoidales bacterium | reverse complement strand
AGCCTTCATTAGTATCAGAATGGAGATTTATTGGAAGTCGAACCCTGTAGGAAAAGTGCACTATAATCTTCCTGCGCTTCGTAAATTAATCGAGGGCAATTTCACACAAAATTCTTGACAAGACCGTAATAAGATACTGAGAGTCCTTCAAGGGTTAATCCCCTTGACAACTTGTCGCCTCCAATTGCAATTACGCTCGTGCCTCGCTCGTGCCAAGGAACCGTTTCGCCTTTTTCAGTCCGCTCCCTAGCCTGTCTCTCAGCCATTCTGTAGTCAAATGTATCGCCAATTTCGCCATTGATTCCTTTTATCCTTATTGTTTTTACTGCCGGATAAAGTTCCGAACGAATTCTTTCCCAACTGTCCATTTGACTATCTCGGAAACCCCTCTTAGACATATCAACTGATGTCGGAAGGAAATCGGTGTCCCAGATCTGGCGGAAATCATTCAATGGGTCCGTACCACTCATAATCCTTGCCGTAAGTGTTCGTAGTTCGCCTTCAACCAAGTACTTGACCTGACTCTGAACATGAGTAAAACGTGTAACATGGACTAGCATTGAATTGTGAGGCACTCCAACCCTACGAATTCTCCTTGCGGCACATACGAGTATAAATGTCCTGATTGACTTGTTGAGGCTGTCTGGTAGGGAAAGAACATTGAGACCGGATTTATGACTGCTTGGGATAATTTCTTCGTTGTCTGTCACAACCCTTACCAAAGGTAGAGGCTTGTTGGACTGAATACCAGCATCAACGTCGTCCTTTAGCCCGAAGACTTCTTCCGGGCCCATGTAGTTTGAAGGTTGAGGTAGACTTACAAGAAAGTGCTTCGGGAACAAGTCTTCGCCAAGAATGGGATGAGGGTCGTCCTTGTCAATGAATATGTTGGCATAGGGAGTGGCCGTATATCCCACGTATATGCTTTTCTCAAATCCTGATAACAACTCTCGAATCAACAAATTGGTCTTTGTAGGATCCCATTCCTCAATGATACTGCCATTTTCATCTCTCTCAGGTTTCTTCGTGTTCACAGATGCGAAATCGCACTCATCGTCTATCAATAAAAAGGGGATATCTCTAACAACCCTTCTCCCATTCTTGCCAGGATAACCGAGAGTCGTAGACCAGTCAATTAGGTTATTGAGAATCGCCACATTCTTCTTTACGACCAGAATTATCGGGTCTCCCGTCAATGAGGGGATAATCCCTGCATTTCGCGCTATTGCGGTTTTAAAGTCGCCATCCTGGGCACTACTTGTTAAGGTGTTTACTACCCCATGATTCTTTGGAAACATCCGCCTCACCCCGATCCGTCTTTCCTGTCCGGTGACTTTCTGAACAATGTCCAAATCGTAGCCAAGGAATTCCTCGTTAAGTCTCTCTTGAGTCTGGCTCCGCAGACTATTATGGACTCCAGCAAGAATAATGAATAATTTATATCCAGCATCAGCGGCCTTGGTAACAAGTGCCGTATAGTTGGCGGTTTTCCCTGATTGCACATTGCCGACAACCATTCCGCGGCGATCCCATGGACCAAGTCTGTAGGGGTCTTCCATCCGAGACAGAATCAGACTGGAAAAGCGGTCAAGACCCTGGACAATCTTGAAAGACCAGTGTGTCTGGTGAACGAGATATTGCTGGTAATGGTCCCAGAAATGCCATTTGAAGTCCCTCTTCAGCGGCAGATTAGTATCTGGATTGAACCATTCTTCATGATTTGAATACTCATCTAGTATCTTTGCATCCCCTTCAATTACGACCGAATGAATAGCCTCAAGCCGATTGAATATTTCTTTATCATCGAATGTCTGCTCCGGAAAGAATCCCTTCGCCCGCTTAATAAAATCCCTGATCGAGTCAGGTGTAACGGGGTGTGTCGCAAAGTAGCTGTATGACAGGTTAATTATCTGTTCGTCTGGTTGATTCATTGTTTGCACCTTCAATTAGTTTGTCAAGAAAAGCTCTATAGAGGGGATGCGAGTCGAATGGCTCAATGCTACAGATAATATCAACGGCCTCTTCGTGGCTCCTGCCTTGATCTATTTTCTGTTGATAAAGCTCACGGCATATGTCCAGTAATCCATCAGGTGGTGGGATTAGTTGTTCTGGCAGGTCTACATGGCAATCCTCGTTGTCCCTGCCGTCCATTATAATGAGACGGTGTGGAACTGAGGTTTCGATAACGTGGAATAGCTTCTTCACCCATTTCTTTTCTAGATTGACCTCACTAAGGATTTGTTTCAGGACAGGATTTTCTGTGTTGAGTTTGTAAATAATCTTGTCTCCCGCCTGTCTTCTCAACCAAATATTGTTAGCTTTATCGTCCGCTCTCTTTTTTCTCGCGACACCAGTCCTCGTCCGGTAGACTTCAGAGGCACGTTGCCTCGTAACTCGTGCAATTCGGAGCATCTCTCCCTTTAGACGGTCGGGGGGAGTCGCAACGGCTTTTCGTACGTCAATCGACCACTCGTGATCCATGTCATTGGTTATATCCACCCTTATCCGGGCAAGCTTATAATGCTCTTCAGCTTTAAGGTCAAAGTCCAGATACCCGCCCGAAACAATCATTCGCTTATTTCGATAAACGTAAAAGCCCTGTTGTGCGTTCCACCCTTTTGGCCCAGCTCCGCGTACGTTCTCGAGTTCATTTCTCTTTGAGACATGAGGTAGTACGTACGGAATTGCCGAAACTCGGTTTTCCTCATATTTTTCAGATGATAGTTCTTGAGTAAAATCATTGGACTTCAAATAGGGGTCCCACGGTTCACAAAGAGCTTCCCCAACGTAAATATTCAACTTGCCTTTACGGTTCTCCAGGTATTGGTGGAACACCATCTCAAGATATTGCTTGACGTAGAGGAAACGTTCTAAGAATGAAGTTTCTGCCACGTGACCGGTTGCCGGATCTCGTTCGATAGAACGATCGAGGTTTTGCCACAATACGAGCGTGCCACTTTTAAGATTCTTGAGGGGTTTCAGAAGGGACCAGACGTTTTTTGCAGGAGATCTTCCGAGTTTCCACTCCTTAGAGGATTGTAAATAATCGAGGTTCCAGAATCTGACTGACTCTGCCCCATCCGTCGTCTTGGTAAACACAGTTACTATTTTACACTGCGAGAAAGAGGCCGTCTTTAAACCAAGCCCGAAACGGCCTAAATCTTGAGGATCTCGGGCTTCCAAGGGACTCTTACTACCCAGTCTCATAGCTTCAACTAGACTTTGTTCTGTCATCCCTCTGCCATCATCAAGAATACTCACCCAAGGGTCACTATTATTCCATGCATAGCTGACCCACACATTCGACGCGCCGGCAAAAATGCTGTTATCAACAAGGTCTGCGATGGCCATGGCCAAGTCATACCCAAAAGCCCTTAAAGAATGGACAAGGGCATCGGCTCTTGGTGCACAATCCTCGTAGTCACCATCGGCAGTTGTTCTGGAATAATTCATTAGTCTTCTCCGTTAGATTGCTTTTCATCAGACATAAATCCGCGTGCTGATGATTCTTCTAATCTTGAATAGAATCCGTAAATCTTACCCGCTATCTGCCATGCTAACAGTGGAGGTACAGCGTTACCCACCTGGCGATATTGGTCCGTACGCGAACCTTCGAAGTAGTAATTGTCCGGGAAAGTCTGTATCCGCGCTGCTTCTCTAACTGTGAGACTCCTACATTGGGTTGGATCGGGATGTATGTAGTAGTGCCCATCCTTCGAAATATGACAAGTTATGGTGGAGGCCGGTTGTCCACTCATCTGCACTCTGAAACGGTCGGAAAATATCATTCCACCGTTTCTGGGAGTGACATTCCGATGTTTTGGCAGCAAGGAAATCGGGTATTCTTCCAAATCTGGCGAATGCCCATGTACACGGGCAAAACAAGATGCATATAGATAGCGATGAAGGTCCTCGGGAATGTGACCTCGCGTTGAGTGATTGCAAACTCCGCGTAATCTTGAGTCTATGTACCAAGCCAAAACGGGCGACGGAGTTACGTCGTAACTTAAGTATTCAGCACCTCTTGTAAGACTAGAACCCAGAAGTGAGACCGTTTTTTCAATTTCCTGTTTCACCTTTGTATCGATATCTTCAGATAAGAACCATCTCGTTTCAACCGCGCTTTCCAAGACTTCATGCCAATCATTAAAACAATCGGCTTTATTGGTAGATAGTCCGCTACGTAATTTAGGAAGATCACGAATCACTTCCCCAACGGAGATTAAACTTGATTGGGGATTGAGACAAATATCACCTCGACGAACTTGCAGCAAATCTGATCGAATGCCAAGCAAAAAGACTCGATGTCTCTTTTGTGGAATTCCGAAAAGCTCGGACCTGACCACGTAGTCCTTCTTTTCTAGAGAACCTCGCGGCTTCGGAGATGATAATGAGAATATTTCATATTTCACAGTAGGATCATTCGACTTCCTTCCAGCGATTGCCACGCCGGGGGCCTCGAGGTCTTTCACGATTTTTGCAAACATATTGAGACCGTTTACTTGGGTGGAAAGCAACCCTTTGACGTTTTCCATAAGAAACATGGGAGGGGAATAGTCTGCTACTATTTTAAGGTATTCTTTGTATAGGAAATGACGATTATCGTTCTCATATTGTTTAGGTTCAACACTTCTTACACGGGCACGGCCAATTACTGAATATGCCTGGCAAGGAGGCCCTCCAATAAGGAGCCACAACGCACTCTTGCCAATCGCTGAGTTTATGCGGCTCTTCACCGTCGAATATGCAAGGTCTGGGCTACCTAGCTCTGCCATCCAACAAGCAGCTTTTGCCTTGATAGCCTGTTCTTGGTGCTTCTTAAAGAGTTCCTCTTTAGTAATTTCCCTGCGTAGATACCTGAAATAATCATATGCATCCGACTCTCGGTCAAGAAATCGGAAGAAACTCCTCAACTCTAGCGTTTGATGAGCAATAGGGTCCTTTTCTATAGATAGGACAACGTTGAAGGGATTCTTTCCTGAATCATCTCGAAAGCAGCTAAATCCTTCGCTTAGACCCCCTGGCCCGGCAAATAGGTCAATGACCGGAATTGTGTGCTTCATACTACAGAGCCTCCATATGGCTCAATTGTTGCTGGTGCGAGCGTCTTATCTCTTTTAGTGGTGTTGTATTAATTTTAGTATTCTTATTTACACCGGCTATTTTCTGGTAAAAGACGCAGGATTCGCAAATGGGGCACTCGTCATGGTGAGGTTTCTTTAGTCGACACACCTTCGCTGCAAAATCAATCAGTGCAAAATTGAAGTCGCTGCACTGTTCAGCATCCATAAGCCTTTGAATGACCTTCCTGAATAAAATACTTCGTCTGGATGAGTCCGTAATAGGTAATCCAAAGATACGTCCCGACACTCTGACGGTATTAGTATCGAGTAAAACATCAGGATAACCAAAGGCAAAACATCTCACGGCAGAGGCGATATAATGACTCACACCTAGTAGTGATGTCAGATCTTCAAAATCATGAGGTATCTGTCCATTAAATCTCGTTTCAATATCAATAGACATAGCGTGGAGTAGTTTCCATCTCCAATGAAGTCCAGCAGAACGAAACGATTCTTCGAGCTCATCTGGCGAGCTTCGCGCGATTGCATGAACATCAGAATATTTCTTTATAAAAACTTGGTACAGTGGAACAACCTGTTCAGCTCTTGTTCGGTGGAGTAATATTTCTGCAATCATGACTTTAAAGGGGTCATGAGTCTCTCTCCAAGGGAAATTCCGTCTGCCCGAGGAGTTCCACCATTCCAAAATAGTCTGGCTGATTATCTCCAACTGGAAACCATCTAATAGCTGATTAATATTGACTGCTTCTTTCATCAACTTACCGTTTAAGTTACCATTTAGGCTCGTTATACGACTCAATGTAAAATGACCTTACTCTCTAATAATTGAATTGTGTTTTTCGGTATACGTACAATCTTGTTTGAAAGACGCACAAAATTCAAATTGCCATCGTCTCTAATCTCTATATCTTCTCCATAGTGAATTTCACGATGACAGTTAGGACACACGAGTATGATATTCTCTGTGCAAAGTGAATCTACATGACGCTCGGATATCTGAACCAGATGGTGAGCCTCGATGAATTCCGTGTCATCTCGTTTTCTGAAACCGTTCCAACCACATATTTGACATTTGCTACCAAGAAGTTGCTTTAGAGCTCGTGTAACCGAATCACCACGGTCCAGGTGGCTGGCCAGCCTCTTTGCCCGAACTTCCGGCTTCAATCCGGCATATAAAATATTCAGAGTCCTTAACGTATCAATCGCATTCGAAGAAGTTTCAATTTGACTGATAACCTGCAATGAAGATGTACCAACTTTAGCGGCTGCTAGAATTGTGGAGAAAGCTGTTTCAGACAATGGTCTTATAGAACTTTGCCAAGGTGGATTCGGCTTTTTTCGCACGCTGCTGTAATCGAGTGATTCGTAGAAATCACCTTCTGGATGATAAATTGGAACCTTTTGAGCGAAAGTCTCGCCATCGACGATGTCTGCGTAAAACGTGTTGTTGGCAGCAGAATACACCTTACCTATTACTCCGCAGCCGAAATAGTAGCGATGCTCTTTCTTCCAACGGTCGCCTTGGTAATAGATAAATCGATCCCCTGAATGAATAAGATTTCGGTACTGTTTCGGGAAGTGATATGACGAAAACGGGACATCATCGTAATCAGACTTAATATCAATTCGCTGTGATAATACAATTAACATCTATTCTCTCAGTTAGACCTCGAAGATACTAGGTTGTTATTCCTTAGGAGAATTAGTGGCGTAATAAATACGTGCCGGCCCCACCTGACGATAAGTAACCTCTCCGCGCTCCTCAAGAGCCTTCAGCATGCCGGCCATAAACTGGCGGTTGGTACTCAATCTATCCGATAATTCCTTTACGCTTAACCCTGGTTCTTTAGTCAGTATTTTTTTAACTTTGTGCGTAAAGGCGGTCTTATCAGTCCCGTTTGTAATCATTAACTAATATCCTTGTATTAACGTTAGTGATTGCATTATACTACTTGGCAGAACGGAAAATAAAGACCGTCTTGTCTCAAGGACGGTCAACCATTAAAATGAGCCGAAGCATCATTGGCAAAGGCTCTCGGAGGCTGATAGTGGTTTATGCTCGCGAGGCTTTGACAAAAGAAATAGCCTTCGAGGCATTAAAGAACTTCTTTCGGGAGAAGCCTGTAGTGCTCTTCGGAAGCGGGATGTCCTGTGCACTCGATGACCGCTTTAGTATGCACGAATTGGCCAAGGTACTGGTTGACAGAGTCCCCCCTTTACTCGTAAGCGCCCCAGAGAAACGGGAATGGGAGGCAGTCGCAGATGCACTGTACAAAGGTCAAGACCTTGAGTCCGCCATGAATGGAGTCCTTGACCAAAGCCTAGTGGAGAAGATTACAGAAGCAACTGGTAGGTTCATATCTGCAGTAAGTTATGATTGTTGCCTCAAAGTAGTCGATGGCCAGAATGAGTGGCCAGCCGGTACACTATTGAAAGTCTTGGTGGATACGCTACCCGAGGCTGATCCTGTCCTCAACGTAATCACTCCTAATTACGACCTTGTAATGGAACACGCCTGTGAACACATAGGCATACCATACACAAACGGGTTCTCAGGTGGTGTCATGCGCACAGTCGATTGGCATGCAGCAGAGCAATCCATGTGGGTGAGTACTCGAAGTGTGGTGTCGAATCGAGTAAGACACTTGTATGCCGTCCGGAAACACATCAGGCTTTACAAGGTCCATGGTTCGCTAAATTACTTTACCTTTGGGACGAAGGTCGTCGAGAACAACGAATGGGCGCTCAATCCGCCAAGCTTTCTCCAGAGGGTCATGATAACACCTGGCGTCTCCAAGCACGAGAAGCTACAGTTGTACAGGCAGGAACTTCTTCAGCGAGCAGATGATGCGATCGAAAAAGAAAGCCGGTTTCTCTTCTTAGGATATGGATTTAATGACGTTCACCTCGAGCGGTACATCAGGCGTAAGCTAATCGAACAATCGAGCCATGGTTTGATTATCACCAAAGATTCCAACCAACGTATTAAGACTATATTAGATGCGGCACCCAACCTTTGGCTAGTCTGCAAAGGCACTGGAGCGCCCGAACAGACATCGATATCCAACTCTCGGTACGCGGGGACCCTCTACATAGAGAATTCCGCGCTATGGGACGTGGCCGAATTCAAGAAGGTGATCATAGGAGGCTAGATTATGGCGATTTTTACCTTCGACCAGTCATATGCCCTTGGACGAGTTCGTGCGGTAGACACGAGAAGAGTCAGTATTCAAGTTGATAAGGATGAAGAACTGCGAAGAGCCCGGGTAGGTCAACTTGTAGCGCTTCGCCTTCCGGGTGCCATCGAGGAATGGCTCATTGGAATGATTGACAGCGTTATGAAGTCGCCTGTGATGGAGGAAACAATCGAGCAGGCTGTACCTATGGAGGCCGAAGGTGCGGAATTGGCAATGCCGCGCGAAAGTGTGCTCAACACCGTCAGAGTCACCCTGGTTGGGAGGGTGGCGCTTGATGCAGGACAGAAACCGTGCTTTAGCCGATCCATTTTCCAAGTACCTGAGATAGACTGTGGGTGCAACGTCTTAAGGGACGCTCAATTGCAGGCATTCATGAATTTACTATCAGTCGAAAGCAAGACCGAGCATTCTTTAGAGATGGGACATTACACAATGGATGAGAAAGCTGTAGCATACCTAGATGGCAATAGGCTCTTTCAACGCCACGCTTCGTTGCTCGGCAGCACAGGTTCTGGCAAATCTTGGTTGGTGGCAGCAATTTTGGAGCAAGCCGCTAAGCTGCCTTCCTCAAATCTGATCGTCTTTGATCTGCATGGTGAGTACAGTAGGCTCACATATGCGAGTCATCTTCGGGTTCCTGGTCCGGAGGAACTCGGAACGGCAGCCAATGAGTTACTCTATTTACCATACTGGCTGCTAAATGCTGAAGAGTCACAATCCATGTTCATTGACCGAAGTGAATTTACTGCTCACAATCAGGTCATGGCTTTCCAAGATGCAGTGTTGTCTCAAAAGAAGGCGTTCCTTGAGGCTGAAGGAAAGACCGAGATGTTGAGTGCTCTCACTCTTGATAGCCCGATTCCATTTCCGTTTGAAAATGTCATCTCCGAATTGAGACGTCTTAATGATGAGATGGTTCCTGGTGCAAGAGGCGGAGAGAAGCAAGGAGTATTTTACGGACAGTTCAGCCGCTTGCTCATCCGTCTACAAAGCAAACGGGATGACAAGCGTTACGGTTTTCTCTTTCAGATCCCCACAACGGAGCAGACATACGATGCTATGGCGAAAATGATATGCCGGCTGATGGACTTTTCCGAATCCCGAATCAGAGTCATAGATTTCTCCGAAGTGCCAGCAGATATACTGCCAGTTATGGTCGGACTTGTGGCACGAGTCGTCTATCAGGTTCAATTCTGGACTGAAGTAAATGTACGTAAGCCGCTGGCTCTTGTTTGTGACGAAGCCCATGTCTACTTGCCTAATAAAGAAGGTCAGAATCCTGTAGAGCAAAGGGCAATCGAGAACTTCGAGAAGATCGCAAAAGAAGGACGAAAATACGGCGTGGCAATGGTAGTCGTCAGCCAGCGACCTTCCGATGTGAGTACTACAATACTGAGTCAGTGTAACAACCTTCTCGCTCTTCGGCTGACAAATGGCGATGACCAAGGCACGGTTAAAAGGCTGATGCCCGAAAGTTTGGCAGGGTTAATGGATGCGCTGCCAATCCTTGACACGGGGGAAGTACTCGTTGTTGGAGACTGTGTCCTACTTCCGAGCCGTATCAGGGTGAATCCCCCAAAGGAGAAACCGATTAGTTCAACTATTGCCTTCTGGGATGAATGGAGAAAAGCAGCCGAGAAGCCTGATTTTGCCAAAGCCGTGGAACACATGAGACGACAGAGCCGCAAGTGAAACGGAACACGAATGGGACTGGACACGGCTAGCCCTTTGTACCTGAAAATTCTCTTAATTGATAAAATACTCAGGGTCAATGGATTTAAATCGAGCGTGTCGTTTCGATTGAGCCCCTGTCCGACTTCGCATGATGAGATCGCATCGGCGGAACATGGAGGACTCGAAAGAGACGGGCATTAGCTCTGTTGAGAGGTTTATTTCGTAACAGACCATGGGAAGGTTATTGAAAAGACTTTACCCGGCCAATCTTTGGAATTTCGGGTAGTTCTAGGTATCGTCCCCTTTGGTGGAGCTGAGGGGGTTCGAACCCCTTACCTTCTGACTGCCAGTCAGACGCTCTCCCAACTGAGCTACAGCCCCATGTCGCACATCTAATTTAACACAAAGCATGAGCAGTCCGCAACATAATCTCACAGGTTAAATCACCCGGTTCGCTGCTGATTGCTTCCGCGGCGAGAATAGGCTACAATTTGACTAAAATCCTGTAAACGGAAAGGGTGATATTTATGCACAATAGATTTATCTTCATTCTACTGGGAGGAATTCTAATTATGAGTTTGTTTTTCTCGTCGTCCTGCAGCGGGAAACCGGCCTCGCAGACCACTACTTATACCTATACGCCCACCGCCACTTCGCAGCCGAAGACCTATTCCAAGGCGCCCGCAATGGCCATTGATACCAACAAACAATACACCGCCACGATTGAAACTGTGAAAGGCAATCTGGTGCTGGAGCTCTTTGCCAAGGACGCGCCGCAGACGGTGAACAACTTCGTATTCCTTTCCCGCGATGGTTACTATAACGGCTCTACCTTCCACCGCGTCATCCCCGACTTCATGGCGCAGGCGGGCGCTGTTCCCGGCACGGGATTTACCGAGCTCACCTATGCTTTCGCCGATGAATTCTCCCAGCGCAAGCACGGTACCGGAGCACTCTCTATGGCTAATGCCGGGCCCAATACCAACCGCAGCCAGTTCTTCATCACTTACGCTCCGCAGCCGCACCTGGACGGCAAACATTCTGTATTCGGACAACTTGTTGAAGGAATGGACGTCCTGGAAAAGCTGACCCCCGGCGAGTTGGGACAATCCGGATTCATGGGCGACCGCATCATCCGGATAACCATTGAAGAGAAGTAGTCCGCTTTACCAGGCGATACCGAGCCACTGGAGAAGTTCACGGATACCCCAGTAGCCGAAATAGACCACCGACATTCCCTTGATGGTCTTGCCGATAAAGCAAATGATGAAGTATCTCTTGATGCCGAAGCGGAGCGCGCCTGCCGCCAGCGCCGCCGGATAAAAGAACGGGTTGATAACCGCGGCGAGTACAAACAGCGTCAGCGAGCCTCTTTTCTCCATAAGCAAAAGGAGCTTATCGTAAGACCGCTGGATAAAGTCTTTGCCGCTATGGCGAACGGCGCGGAAACCACCGTATCCGGTTAAATAAATGATAACGGCGCCGATTGTTTCGCCGAGCCCGGCGGCCAGCCCCACCAGCCAGGGATACGGCATGACGCCGCCGAGGGCGAAGACCACCGCCAGCATGGGCACCGGCACGATAATGGTCGCGCCCCCCAGGATGCTGATTAAGAATGCCCCGGTATAGCCGTATGCGCTCAGCTCACGTAGCAATTCGCCGTAATAGACCACGGCAAAAGCCATTACAATAGTAAGCACGGCGCCGCCAATGCCGATGACGTACGCCGTGCGTGAAGTACTCTTTGTCTTCCTGTCCTGTTCCATCTTGGGGAATCTGCTTTTTGCCGTGCCCGGGCATCAAGACAAATTCACTTTTCCTCGCTTAAGCCGGGCTGCGCCGCCGGGAGCCGGCTTTATTCACCGGTTCTTTATTAAAGGTCAGTTTACCGTTGCTGATTCCGACCCTAACGGTATCACCATCCTTGAGTTCACCGCTCAGTATCTGGCTGGACAGCGGGTTTTCCACATACCGCTCGATGACCCGGCGCAAAGGACGCGCGCCGTAGACCGGGTCGTAACCTTCTTTCGCCAGCCAGGACTTGGCATCACCGGTCAGTTCCAGACCTACTTTACGCTCACCGAGCCGTTTTTGCAAATCTGTCACCATCAAGTCGACAATCTTACGTAGCTGTTCCTCGCTCAGCTCGTGGAAGACGATGGTATCATCGAGCCGGTTAAGGAATTCCGGGCGGAAGAGCTTGCGGACCTCAGCCATCACCTTGTCTTTCATGTCTTCGTAACTCTGTTTTTTCGCTCTGGCGCCTTCTTTCGGCGTCGTGAAACCGAGCGCTGCTTCGCGCCGGATAAGCTCGACGCCGGCGTTGCTGGTCATGATGACCACCGTGTTCTTGAAATCGACAGTGTGACCCTGTCCATCGGTGAGGCGTCCGTCATCCAGGACCTGGAGCAGCGAATTGAAGACATCCGGGTGCGCCTTTTCAATTTCATCCAGAAGGATGACGCGGTAAGGGCGCCGCCGCACTGCCTCGGTAAGCTGCCCGCCTTCCTCGAAACCGACATAGCCGGGCGGCGCGCCGATGAGCCGCGATACGGTGTGCTTCTCCTGGTATTCGGACATGTCCAGCCGGACCATGGCGTTCTCATCATCAAAAAGGAACCACGCCAGCGTGCGCGCCAGCTCCGTCTTGCCCACGCCCGTCGGACCCAGGAAAAGAAAACTTCCGATGGGACGGCGCGGGTCTTTCAGCCCGGCGCGGCTGCGGCGGATGGCTTCAGAGACGGCTTTAACGGCTTCTTCCTGGTTGACCAGCCTATCATGGAGGCGGTCTTCCATGTGGACCAATTTCTGCGCTTCGCCTTCCAGCATCTGAGAGACCGGGATACCCGTCCAGTTGGAGATAAGCTTGGCAATATGCTCCGCGCCCACTTCCTCGGCGAGCTTCTCCTTCTTCAGCCACTCGCTCTTCGCCCCATTATATTTTTCTTCTGTCTTCAGTCTTTCCGATTTCAACTTGGCTGCCTGCTCATATTCCCCGCGCTGGGAAGCGGCATCTTCCTCATTGGCCATCTGCTTGAGTTTCTGTTCCAGCTCCTTGACCTCGGGCGGGGCGCTCTCGGAATCGATGCGCAGCTTGGAAGCCGCCTCATCAATCAGGTCGATTGCCTTGTCCGGCAGGTGCCGGTCAGTGATATAGCGCTGGCTGAGCTTAGCCGCCGATTCCAAAGCTTCGTCACTGATTTTAATCTTGTGGTGCGATTCATAACGGGGACGCAGCCCGCGCAGTATCTGGATTGTTTGTTCGACGGTCGGTTCATTGAGGAAGACCGGCTGAAAGCGGCGCTCCAGCGCCTTGTCCTTCTCGATGAACTTGCGGTATTCATCAAGCGTAGTCGCGCCCACGCACTGTAACTCTCCGTGCGCCAGCGCCGGTTTGAGCATGTTGCTGGCATCGATGGCGCCTTCGGCAGCGCCCGCCCCGACGACGGTATGGATTTCATCAATGAACAGGATGACTTCGCCCTGCGATTGGCGCACCTCGTCCATCACGGCTTTGAGACGCTCTTCGAACTCGCCGCGGAACTTGCTGCCCGCCACCAGCGCGCCCATATCCAGCGCAACGACCCGCCGCCCCTTAAGCGAATCCGGCACATCATCGGCGGCGATTTTCTGGGCGAGTCCTTCGGCGACGGCAGTCTTGCCCACGCCGGCTTCCCCAACGACCACCGGGTTGTTCTTGGTGCGCCGGGTGAGGATTTGCATGACCCGTTTTATTTCTTCCTCCCGCCCGATGACCGGGTCCAGTTTACTCTGCCGTGCCAGTTCGGTAAGATCACGCCCGTATTTTTCCAGCGAGCGGTACTTACTTTCGGCGCGGCTGTCGGTCACCCGGTGCCCGCCGCGCAGTTTTTGTAACGCCCGGTACACTTTCTCCTGGTCGATACCGACGCTGCGCAGGATACGGGCGGCTTCGCCCTTTTCCTCGCCGACAACAGCAATCAGGATATGCTCGGTACTGATGAACTCGTCCTTAAGCCGGGCGGCTTCCTCCTCCGCCCTCTTGAGCAGCTGGGCGACGCGCGGCGTGGCATAAATCTGCCCGGCTTCGTACGCCACCTTCGGTATCCGGTCGAGAACCGCCTCGACCTGATTGCGGATAGATTCAGGATTGACCTTGAGCTCTTTGAGAATATCGCCGACCAACCCCTGCTGCTGCATCACCAGCGCCATCAGGATATGCTCCACATCCCACTGGTTGTGATGATACTGCTGTACCAATTCCTGAGACGCCGCCATTGCCTGCTGCGCCTGTTCGGTGAATTTTTCCTGTTTCATTGACCGGTCTCCTCTTTTAGTTTCTTCAACTCTTCCCGCATCTGCTCCAGCTCTCCCTGAAGCTGGCTGATATTCCCGAGCATCCGCAGGATAACCTCCACACCCGCCAGGTTCACCCCCATGTCTTCGGTAAATGATTTCACCCGGCGCACCATGGCGATGTCTCTTTCGGAATACAGGCGGATATTGCCCCGCGAGCGGTGCGGCTCTATTATGCCAATCTTCTCATAGTAGCGCAACGTATGCGTCTGCATATTGAGCATCCGTGCCGCGACGCTGATAACGTAACACGGCTCAGTCTCTCTCCTGTTTCTCTCCATGCCATCACCTCTCTGCTAATGGCGTAGCTCTTTAAGCCTGCGGAAAATCTCCTTTTCTTCATCAGATAGTCTGGTGGGTAATACTACATTCACCGTGGCGAACATATCGCCGCGGGCGGAATCACTTAAATGGGGCATGCCCTGTCCCGAAAGACGGAAGACCCGTCCGTTCTGGGTCTCCGGCGGGATTTTAAGTGATAGTTTGCCCCTGGGCGTGGGCACCTGGACTTCGCCGCCCAGTACTGCTAACGTCAACGGGACCGGCACCTCTACATGCAGCTCATCACCCTTGCGTTCAAACTGCGCGTGCGGCAGGACGGAGATAACCAGGTAGAGGTCACCGGCGGGACCGCTGCGGTAACCGGGTTGCCCCTTCCCGGCGATACGCACCCGGGAGCCGTTATCCACGCCGGCAGGAATGGTCACTTCCAGCCGCTTCAGAGATGCTGCCGCCCCCGCGCCCCGGCACACCGAGCAGGCTACATTCTGAATACGCCCGGTGCCGCCGCAGGTGGCGCACGGTTCCTGGGATTGCAGGCTCATCATCCGCCGGGTACCGGTAAAAGCCTCCTCCAGCGTCACCTCAACCGGCGATTCAATATCCTGTCCGCGCTGCGGCGCGGTGCGGGTACGCCTTCCAAAACCACCGGCTCCCGTGCCGCGCAGCAATTCCTCAAAGAGGCTGCCCATATCACCGGACTGGAAACTGGCACCGCCGCCATCGCTGAAATCGGCAAAGTCCCATTGCCTGCCCGATTGTCCCGCCTGTGCGAACTGGTCGGCGTACTGCCACTTGTCGCCGAACTGGTCATATTTCTTACGCTTCCCGGCGTCGGAAAGCACTTCGTAGGCTTCGTTAATCTCCTTGAACCTTGCTTCCGCCGATTTATCATTAGGATTAACGTCCGGGTGATACTTGCGCGCCAGCCGGCGGTATGCCTGCTTAATCTCCGCCGCGCTGGCATCCCGTTTGACACCGAGGGTATTGTAATAGTCTTTAGACATAGCTGTATCTCCACAATTCCATTTTAATTCTAAAACGCTTTCAAATAATTTGTCAATACCCTATCAAATAACTTAATAATTATTTATCAAGTTTATGCTATCATATCTCATTCTCAGGATTTACCTGAGAATCCAGTATTCTTACCTGTGAATTTTCGCCTTAATGGGAATGACAGCTATCTTAATGAATATTTGGAATTAACATATCATAATGCTACACTATGGACAAAAGAGACAGCTATGAAAGCAGTCATTCTGGTTGGCGGGGAAGGCACACGGCTCAGACCGCTTACCTGCAACCTCCCCAAGGCAATCGTCCCGGTGCTGAACCGTCCCTTTCTGGAGCACCTGCTGCGCTACCTGCAACAGCACGGCATCACGGACGTCGTCCTGGCGATGGGCTACCAGCCGGCGGCGATTCAGCGATGCATGGGGGACGGTGCACGATTGGGCGTCCGTCTCACCTACTCGGTGGAGGATTCGCCGCTGGGCACCGCAGGCGCGGTCAAACTCGCCGCTGCCCGCCTCGACGATACTTTCCTCGTCCTGAACGGCGACGTGCTGACCCAAATCGACCTGACCGCCATGATAAAGCGGCACCGCGAGGCCAAGCCCAAATTAAGCATCGCCCTCACGCCGGTCGATAATCCCACCGCATTCGGAGTGGTGGAAACCGATGACAGCGGCATGGTGCAGCGTTTCGTGGAAAAGCCGCCGCCGGAAAAGGTGACGACCAACATGATAAACGCCGGCATCTATATCATGGAGCCGGACGTACTGGAAATGATACCGACGGCGACCCGCTTCATGTTCGAGCGTGATGTCTTCCCGCCGCTCCTCGCAAATGGCGCGCCGGTGCTGGCTTATCCTTCACAGGCTTACTGGATTGACATCGGCACGCCGCAAAAGTATTTGCAGGCGCATGACGATTTACTCCGCGAGCGGGGTACGGCTATTATTACCGAAGGAAAGACGGAAATCCATCCGGCGGCACGGCTGACCGGCACAGTCCTCATCGGTGCAGGTTGTCAAATCGCCCCCGGGGCGCGCATCACCGGGCCAGCGGTGCTGGGCGCCGGGTGTAAAGTGAGTAAGGATACCGTTATCGAAGGCTCGGTGCTGTGGGACAGCGTGACCATCGACGACAAGTCGTTCATTCGCCGGAGCATTATCGGCGCAGGCAGCAGGATTGCAGGAAGCCGGCTGCAAGGCTGCGTGGTCGGCGATAACATCACCATCAGGAAAGACCTGCCGCCGGGTTCCCGCGCCTGGCCTGACGGCAAGATAGAATCAGGAATACCGCTCAAATAGCTTCTCTGAAATACGGGCATTGCGGGTCGGCACCGAGATAGTTCTCTTTACCGTTGCCCCGCGCATATGCCAGGGCAATTGCCCGGCAGCCGCGACAGACCGACCAGTAATAGCAGACGGCACAGTTATCACGATAGCTGCTGCGCTCGCGCAGCGCCCCCAAAACCGGCGGAAAGAGTCCGCTTATTCGCATTGATTGCCCTGACATTTTATATTACTCCTTAAAGAATAAGTCGATAGGACAGTGCCCCAACATTGACTTACTTCTCACCACCCTGCTAGAATGGGTTTCTGGAAAAGCCACCGCAGGCATTTCTACAAGTCAAAAGATGAATAGCTAATCGGGAGGAACCAGCAGCATGAAAAAATTGATTAATGACCCGTTCCAAGTTGTCGATGAGACCCTGTCCGGTATCCTCAAAGCTTATCCCAACCACCTACGCGCCAGTAAGGAAAGCCCGCGCGCCCTGGTCCGGGCGGATGCTCCTATTAAAGGGAAAGTGGCTATCTGCACCGGCGGCGGCTCCGGACACATCCCGGTTTTCCTGGGCTATGTCGGTCCCGGTTTACTGGACGGTGTTTCGGTGGGCAACGTTTTCTCCTCGCCGGGTGCCGCGGACATGCTCGCCGCGACCAAGGAAGTCAATGGCGGCAAAGGCGTGCTCTACCTCTTCGGCAACTACCAAGGTGATACTATGAACTTTGAAATGGCGGCGGAAATGGCGGAAATGGAGAAAATCCCCGTCCAGATGTGCATCGCCAAAGACGACGTCGCTTCCGCGCCCCGCTCTGAAAAAGACAAGCGGCGCGGCGTGGCTGGTATCTTCTTCGCCTATAAAATCGCCGGCGCCAAAGCCGATACCGGCGCCAGCCTGGAAGAGGTCAAAAAGACCACCGATGCCGTTATTGATAACACCTGCACCCTGGGCGTGGCGCTCACCCCCTGCACCATCCCCGCGGCGGGGAAGCCCACCTTCACCATCGCCGAAGATGAAATGGAAATCGGCATGGGCATCCACGGCGAGCCGGGTATCGAGCGCACCAAGCTGAAGACCGCAGATGAAGTGGCAACCATTATGACCGAAAAAATTGTCAAAGACCTGCCATTTAAAGCCAATGATGAAGTTGCTGTGCTGGTCAACGGGCTGGGCGCGACCCCCCCTGAAGAGTTGTACATCCTCTATAACAAAGCCTATGACATTCTTAAAGGCTACCGCATCAAGGTCTACCGCGCCTTCATCGGTGAATACGCCACTTCCATGGAAATGGCGGGCGCTTCTATTACTTTGCTGCGCCTCAACGACGAGTTCAAGAAGCTGCTTGATGCCCCTGCCTTCTCCCCCTTCCTGCTCCAGTGGAGGAAAGCATGAGCGCAGACACCCTCGATGTTGCCCGGTTTGCTGCTATTCTCAAACAAGCCGCAACTGATTTCAAAGGGCGTGCCGAAGAGCTGCGCCAGCTCGATTCCATCCTCGGCGACGGCGATTTGGGCGTCACCATCGAGCTTACCAGCAAAGCGATGCTGGAATACCTGACGACCCAGCAGGAAGACGATATCGGCAAGTTGCTGATGAACTGCGGCTTGAACATCAACAAGATCAGCCCGTCCACATTCGGCACCGTCCTCGCCAATGCCTTTATGGGCGCCGGCAAAGCCGCCTTCGGTAAAAAGCAGATCGAAATCATAGACCTGGCGGCACTCGGCGACGGCGCTATCGAAAGCATCAAGAAGCGCGGCAAGGCGGAAGTAGGCGACAAGACCGTGGTTGATACCCTCGTTCCTGCCGTCGAAGCTTTCAAGAAGGAGAGCGCGTCAGGCGATGCGAAAGCCGCGCTGAGCGCTACCGTCAAAGCCGCCGAGGCGGGCATGAAAGCTACCGCTGACATGAAAGCCAAGTTCGGCCGGGCAAAGTGGTTCCAGGACAAGAGCATCGGCGTGCAGGACGGCGGAGCGACTGCCATGTACTACCTGATTGAGTCCTTCGTCCGCCATCTTAATCCACCGGCTTAGTCTGAGATTTGTTGCCACAAACCAGGAGGGAGCGCAAGCTCCCTTTTCCTTTTTTAACATCGTCACGCCAGTTGCACGCCCTGTATTTAGTTGCTACAATGGTGCACGTAAGAACTACGTAACAATTAGCTGTGTATCGTACAAGCCCCCATCGCTACAGGGCTTTTTTCAGGAGTGACCGGCATGATGGACAAATACAACCCGCAGGAAATCGAGCCGAAATGGCAGCAGAAATGGGAAGCCGATAAACTTTACGAAGTGACCGAAGACCCCGCGAAACCCAAGTGGTATGCCCTCACCATGTTCCCCTACACCTCCGGTGATTTGCACATCGGGCACTGGTATGCCATGGCGCCCGCCGATGTCTATGCCCGCTTTAAGCGGCTGCAGGGCTATAACGTGCTGCACCCGCAGGGGTTTGATTCCTTCGGGCTTCCCGCGGAAAACGCCGCCATCAAGCGCGGCATCCACCCCTACACCTGGACGATGCGCAACATCGAGAACATGCGCAAGCAACTCAAGAGCATCGGCGCGATTTATGATTGGAGCCGCGAGGTCATCACCTGTCTGCCGGAATATTACAAATGGACGCAGTGGTTCTTCCTCAAGCTGCACGAGGCGGGGCTGGCTTACCGCCGCAAGGCGCCGGTCAACTGGTGTCCCCAGTGCCAGACCGTGCTGGCGAACGAGCAGGTCGTCGATGAGGGCGTCTGCGAGCGCTGCAGCACGCCGGTTACCCGGCGCGACCTCGAGCAGTGGTTCTTCCGAATTACTAAATATGCCGACGAACTGAAAGACCACCTCGGCATCGACTGGCCCGAAAAAATTAAAATCATGCAGCACAACTGGGTAGGCAAGAGCCAGGGCACCGAGATTGCCTTCGAGCTGGACTACCCCGGCGTGCCGGAAAAAGAAATCCGCATCTTCACCACCCGGCCCGATACCGTCTACGGCGTAACCTTCATGGCGCTGGCGCCGGAGCACCCGCTGGTGGCGAAGCTGACCACTCCCGACAAAAAAGCCGAGGTGGAAGCCTATATCGCCAAGTCACGCCGCCAGACGGAAATCGAGCGCCTTTCCACGGAAAGGGAAAAGGACGGCGTCTTCATCGGGGCGTACTGCATCAACCGCGTCAACGGGGAAAAGGTGCCTATCTGGATTGGCGATTACGTGCTGCTCAGCTACGGCACCGGCGCGGTAATGGCAGTGCCCGCCCATGACGAGCGCGACTTCGCCTTCGCCAAAAAATATAACATACCCATCCGGGTCGTCATCGCCCCGCCCGATTGGAACGGCGGCGAACTGGAGCAGGCTTACATCGAGCCGGGTAAGATGGTCAATTCCGGGCAGTTCAACGGCCTGCCCAGTGAGCCGGGAATTACCGCGGTCTCCGAGTACCTGGAAAAGCAGGGGTGGGGCAAGCGCACCACCAGCTACAAGCTGCGCGACTGGCTCATCTCCCGCCAGCGCTACTGGGGGGCGCCGATTCCAGTCATCTACTGCGATAAGTGCGGCATCGTGCCGGTGCCGGAAAAAGACCTGCCGTTGCTGCTGCCGGAAGACGCCGAATTCAAGCCCACCGGCGAATCGCCGCTGAAATATAACGAAAAATTCGTCAACACGAAATGCCCGAAGTGCGGCGGACCCGCCAAACGCGAGACCGATACGCTGGATACTTTCATGTGCTCCTCGTGGTACTACTACCGCTATACCAGCCCCGGCTATAAACCGGGGCCTTTCGACCCGGCGAAGATGAAATACTGGATGCCCGTCGATATCTACACCGGCGGCGCGGAACATGCCGTGATGCACCTGTTCTACGCCCGTTTCTTCACTAAAGTGCTGCGTGATTTGGGGATGCTGGACTTCGACGAGCCGTTTACCGAGCTGTTTAACCAGGGCACCATCATCGCCAACAAGCAGAAGATGAGCAAGTCCCGCGGCAACGTCGTCACGCCGGATAAATACGTCTCCGAGCTGGGCGCAGATACCGTGCGCGCCTACCTGATGTTCGTCGGCCCCTGGGAACAGGGCGGCGAGTGGAACGACAGCGGTATCAGCGGTATGAGCCGCTGGCTTAACCGTATCTGGAACCTGGCGCTGGAGGAGTATCAAAGCAAAGCTGGAGACGCCGACGCCGCGAACGGCGGACGCGAGCTCGCCCGCATCACCCACCAGACCATCAAGAAGGTCTCCGAGGACATGGAGCACCTGCGCTTCAACACCATGCTGGCGGCGTTGATGGAATATTCCAATTATCTGACCAAAGTAAAGGAAACCGGTGCGGTCAATCCTGAACAATGGCAGGAGTCAGTACGAACTATCCTGCTGCTGCTGGCACCCTCCGCACCGCATTTGACCGAGGAGCTATGGCAGCGTACCGGGAACGCTTACAGCATCCACAACCAGCGCTGGCCCGCATGGGACAAGGCGCTGGTCAAAGATGAAAAAGTTACGCTCGTGGTACAGGTCAACGGCAAGGTACGCGACCGCATCGAAGTATCCCCCGCGATTACCGAGGCTGAGGCACACCAGGCTGCCGAGAGCAGCGAGCGGGTCAAAACCCATCTGGAAGGCAAGCAGACCATCAAGGTAATTTACGTACCGGGAAAGCTGCTGAACTACGTGGTGAAGTAGGTTACATCATTGCGAGGAGCATTAGCGACGAAGCAATCTCTTATGCTTGTGTCATTCTCGGGCTTGACCCGAGAATCCAGAGTATCACGCTGGATTCCCGCCTACGCGGGAATGACAAGCGAAAAAGATTGCTTCGCTTCTCGACTTTGGTCGGGATGGTCTCGCAATGACACAAAAACACTATGAAAATTACATTAATCGGTGGGGGGAATATGGGGGAGGCGATGCTCGCCGCCGTCCTCAGGAAAAGGCTGAGTACCCCGCAGGGTATAATTGTTAGCGATATCAGCGATGCCCGCCGCCAGTATCTGGCGCAAAAATACGGCGTATCGGTCACCGGAGAGAATCGTACTGCCGCTTCCGGAGCCGATATTATTATCCTTGCCGTCAAACCGCAGACGCTGGCAGATGCGATGGCGGAATTAAAAAGCACGCTCAAACCAAAGCAGCTCCTGCTCTCCATTATCGCCGGCGCCAAAATCAAGACCCTGCGCAGCGGGCTACGGCACCGGCGCATCATCCGCGCCATGCCCAACACCCCCGCCCGGATTGGCGAAGGTATCACTGTCTGGACGGCGACCCCGCAGGTTATGGAGCGCCATAAAAAGCAGGCACAGAGCATCCTTGCCGCGATGGGACATGAAATCTACACCTGCGATGAGACGCATCTGGACATGGCTACGGCGGTCAGCGGCAGCGGCCCTGCCTACTTCTTCTATTTCGTGGAAGCGCTCTCCGCGGCTGCCACTAAGCTCGGTTTCACACCGGAGGTATCGCAGCATCTCGTCCTGCAGACGATGTCCGGCGCCACCAGGCTGCTGCAGCAATCGGAAAAGACCCCCGCTGAACTGCGCCGCATGGTCACTTCGCCCGGAGGCACCACCGCCGCCGCCATCCAGAGATTGGAGGAAGGCAAGCTCGCGGAACTGGTCAACAAAGCCGTTAAAGCGGCTTATAATCGCGCCCGAGAACTGGGCAAGTAAATCTCCCGCCGTGACCGGACTTGACCCCGCCATACAACGCTATCTCCTTTCAATCTAATTTTCATTTCGCCCGGGCTCATTTTTTAATCATTACTGAAATTATTATATCTTCAGTATTGACAATATTTATCCCGGGATATTATGATATTTAATTAGAGGAAGCGGAGTGGATAATTTACTGACCCCGGAGGAAAATCAGCTCATCGGGGATTTTGGAATAGCATTTGAACATAGCGGACTATCCCGCATGGCGGGCCGCATTATCGGCTGGCTGCTACTTGCCGAACCGCCCTATCAATCAGCGGAGCAGCTTGCTAATGTCCTGCAAGCCAGCCGTGGTTCCATCAGCACCAGCACCCGCCTGCTCATCCAGGTCGGACTGGTGGAGCAGTTCAGCCAGCCCGGTATGAGGCAGCGCTACTTCCGCCTCGATGCGGATTTCTGGCAGAACATCGCCACTCACTCGGTAAAAGAGTTCACTATCTTCCACCGCCTCGCGGAACGCAGCTTGAAGCTGGTTACCGACCGGAAGCCGCATGCCCGGCAGTGGCTGGAAGACATGCATGAAATCTATTCCTTTCTTGAGAAGGAATTGCCTGCCATGGTGCTGCGGTGGGAACAAGAACACTATATGAAAAATGATAATAAGGTCAATCCTTCAGTGGAGGCGATAAAATGAAAATCTGGAAGACGATTGGCGTCTTGGTCATAATCGGTGCGCTACTGGCGGGAGCAGTTGCCTGCAATCCCTTTGGGGGCACTCCGGCGGCACAGCAGCAGACTGCCGAGGTCACACGGGGGAATCTCACCATCAGCGTCAGCGGGGACGGCACCATCGAAGCTTCCCGCACCATCAAGCTGACTTTCACCGGCGCCGGCAGGATGACTGAGCTTCGCGTCAAGAAAGGCGACCCGGTAAAAAAGGGGGACGTCATCGCGCGGCTCGATACGGCTGCTCTGGAACTGGCAAAGTCTCAGGCGCAGACTGCCGTGACCCAGGCGCAATACGCCGTCACCCAGGCGAAACTGGCGCAGCAGACGGCAGAGTATACCCTGACCAGGACGAAGGATTCCCGCACGACACTGGAAGCGGCGGTCTACACCGCGCAGCTGAACCGCAAAATTGCCGAAGTGGCGCTGGAAAACGCCGAAGAGACCGCCCCGGCGCCCGATTTACAGGCCGCGATTGATGAGGTCAATCGGAAGAAAATCTATCTACAATATGCGCTAGACAGCCAGTCCACCGCTACCGACCCCACCACATGGGACCTGGTCATCGCACGGGCACAGGCAGACCTTGAATCCGCGGAAGCTGCCCTGGACCGGATTACCACCGGCGTCGATGAGGATGATGTCGCCATCAAGAAAATGCAGCTCCAGTCCGCGGATAATACCCTGGCGCAAGCCCGGAAAAACCTTGATGACCTGGCACGGGATATCATCCTCCAGGAAGCCCAGGTAGAAGCCGCTAAAGATGCGGTAAAGCAGGCGGAGAACGCCGTCGAACTGGCGCAAAAGTCACTGGTGCAGGCGCAAAAACAGCTTAATGAAGCTACCCTCACCGCACCGTTTGATGGCATTGTCATCAGCACCGGCGCAGAAGAACAGGAAGTCGTATCCTCGCTCAACGTCATCGCCACTTTACTCGATACCTCCGCCGTCGCCTTGATGGTGGACATCGATGAAATCGATATTCCGGGCGTGAAGCTGGACCAGGAGGCTATCATCAGCGTGGACGCCCTGCCCGATACGACAATTAAAGGCACCGTAGCCGACATCTATCCCATGCCCAAGAACGTGGGCGGCGTGGTGCAATACGAGGTCAAAATTGCTTTCTCTTTCAAGGATAACCCGGCGGTAAGGATTGGCATGAGCGCCCAGGCGGATATCATCACCAATCAGCGCAGCAACGTACTGCTGGTGCCCAGCCGAGCTATCGAAAAGGATGACCAGGGCAACCAGGTGGTCAACTTGATAGCCAACGGTCAGGTCCAAAATCACCTCGTGGTCACCGGCATCAGCGACGGGCTGCAGACCGAGATTACCAGCGGGCTCAGCGAGGGCGAGAGCGTCGCCATCATCACCCGCAGCCGTTCCAGTTCCAGCCAGAGCTTTATGTTCGGACAATAGCATGACAACGGATAACTGCCTCATCAGTATTGATAAGCTGACCAAGACCTACCAGATGGGCAAGGTTGAGGTCAATGCCCTGAGAGGAATAGACCTCTGTGTCGCCCCCGGGGAGTTCATTGCCATCATCGGGGCTTCCGGCTCGGGCAAATCTACCCTGATGAACATCATGGGCTGCCTGGACAAGCCGACCACGGGCAAGTATATCTTTAAAGGGCAGGACGTGAGCCAGTTTAACGACAATAAGCTCGCCGAGATGCGCGGCAAGAGCTTAGGCTTTGTTTTCCAGGATTTCAACCTGCTGCGCCGGTCGAGTGCGCTGGCTAATGTCGAGCTTCCCCTGATTTACAGTGGTACGAGACACCGCCACAAGCGGGCGCTCGAGGCGCTGGAAAGGGTGGGGCTGGCAAAACGAGCCCACCACAAGCCCACCGAGATGTCCGGCGGAGAACAGCAGCGGGTGGCGATTGCCCGGGCGCTCATCAACAACCCATCATTAATCCTGGCAGATGAGCCGACCGGCAACCTGGACAGCAAGACCTCCTATGATATCATCGATTTCTTCCGCAAGCTAAATGATGAGGGCATCACTATCATAATGGTTACCCACGAGATGGACATCGCCCAGCAGGCAAAGCGCATCATCCGCCTGATGGATGGCAAAATTGTTACCGATGAACCGGTCAAGCACGAACACCCGGATGGTGAGAAGAAATGAAATTCGTCGATTCGCTGAAGTTGGCACTGCGGTCGCTTACCGTCAACAAGCTGCGCTCCTCGCTGACGATGCTGGGGATTATCATCGGCGTGGGCGCCGTCATTACCTTGATGTCCGTCGGCAGAGGCGTCGAGGCGCAGATTACCGATATGATTGAGGACTACGGCTCGAACACGCTCAACGTTATCTCGCAGACCCCCGGCGTAAAGGGGCTGGCGTCAATGCAGTCGGCAACGCCCAGTTTGACCATCGAGGACGCCCGGGCGATTGCCGAACGAGTGCCTTACGTTACCGGCGTCGCACCGGTATCAGAGAACTTCGTCGAAGTCACCTTTGGCAACGAAAGCGCCATGGGTGTCATCGAAGCAACCACTCCGGAGTTCGAGGAGATATACAACTACCATACGGCATACGGGCGTTTCATTAACGAACGAGACATCGGTCTCAAAGATACTGTCGTCGTGCTCGGTCAAAAAGTAGTTGAAGATATTCTCGGCACAAAAGACCCGATAGGACAAAAAATCAAGCTCAGCGGGCGCTCTTTTACCGTGGTCGGCGTACTGGAACCTAAAGGCGGGCAGATGATGGGCGTCAGCATGGACTCCATCATCGTAGTACCCATCACGACCTACCAGAGCAAGATGTTCCCCCGCAAGACTTCCCGGGGCGAAGACGCCGTGCAGTCCATCGCCGTGCAGATAACCAGCAGCGACTACGCCGATTACATCACCACCGAAATTGAAAACTTGCTGCGAAGGCAGCACCGCATCAAAGCCGGGGACAAAGATGATTTCGCCATCATCAGCAACGAGCAAATCCTCAGCCTGTTCCAACAAATTACCGGCGCGCTCACCATCTTCCTGGGGCTGGTTGCCGGCATTTCACTACTGGTGGGCAGTATCGGCATCATGAATATCATGCTGGTTTCCGTGACCGAGCGCACACGGGAAATCGGGCTACGGAAAGCGGTCGGCGCCAAGCGGCGCGATATTCTCCTCCAGTTCCTCATCGAAGCCGCCATGATGAGTTTAACCGGCGGCGGCATCGGCATCATTGGAGGGTGGCTGCTCTCGCTGGGCATTTCCCAGATTCAGACCAGCGGTTTGACACTGCGGGCGGTAGTATCACCGGATATCGTTATCCTGGCGGTCTCGGTTTCTATTTTCATCGGCATCGCTTCCGGACTGTACCCCGCGATGCGCGCGGCGCGGCTTAACCCTATTGACGCCCTCCATTACGGGTAATACAATTAGACTATCAGCGGACAGCTTTCAGCTAACAGACCATCCCCACGCTGACAGCTAATAAACGGAGGTGCGTATGAGCTGGCTGGATATTGCCCTTTTGGTAGCCTTGATTATCCCCGTATTTACAGGCTTCACCCAGGGACTCATCAAGGCGGTACTATCTCTCGCCGGTCTAGTGGTGGGCGTGCTGCTGGCGGGGCGTTTCCACGGCGCTCTCGCCGGGCAACTGACCTTCATCTCGTCACCAGCCATCGCAAATATCGTCGCTTTCGCTATCATCGCCATCGGCGTGATGCTCATCGCCTCCATCATCGCGGCGGTGCTGAAAGGAATAGCGAGCGCCATAATGCTGGGCTGGCTCAACCGGCTGGGAGGCGCGGTTTTTGGCCTCGTGCTGGGAGCAGTCTTCTGCGGGGCGGGGCTGGCTATCTGGGTCCAGTTTTTCGGCATGTCCGACCCCATCGGCCAATCCCTGCTGGCGAAGTTCATGCTGGACATTTTCCCGATGGTACTGGCGCTGCTTCCCGCCGAGTTCAGCGAGGTGAGGGGATTTTTTAGATAAAAATTGGAGATGATCGAAGGAGTCGAAAGAAACATTGAGCGATATATTTAACGAAGAGAAACGAATATCACCTGGGGGCGCTCTGGCTTTTACCGATATTCTTTGGTCTTCTGGGCGGCATCATCGCCGCCGTCATTTCTAGTGTAAAATATAATGCTTTCGCATGGCAGCTATTTATTGTTGGTTTAATTATTCAAGCATTCGCAGTTGTCGGCTACTTTATACTCGCCTCAATAGGTTTAAGTTTATTCAATATTTGGTGAGTATTTAAAATGAAAGTAAGGACTACCCCAGTTATTATTAGAACTTACCTGCAAATTGTCAGTCTTGAGCTTTAAGTCAAAGGGCTCGTTTGTTACCCTCTCCCTCGATGGGAGAGGGCAGGGTGAGGGTGAGACATCACCGAAGAGCTTGCTCTATCTGTTCCAGTACACCAGTCATATTCAGTAACACTTCGTTGTTCCAGAATCTCAGAATACGAAAACCATTACTCTCCAGCCATCGGGTTCTCTGCTCGTCATTTTCTCTTTTCTTTGATTCATTATGCTGACCACCATCAACTTCAACAATCAGCTTTTTATCAAAGCTCACAAAATCAACAATATAGTTCCCAACAGGCTGTTGCCTGCGGAATTTTACTCCACATAGCTGCTTATTCCGTAATCTAGACCAGAGCTTTTTCTCGGCCTCAGTTTGCCTATGACGGAGTCCCTTTGCTAATTCAACCTCTGGGGGTTTCGCCATTTTGCCTTGATACCCCTCACCTTAGTCCTCTCCCACAAGGGGAGAGGAGATATTGTAAGTATTTTACTGAATGTCTCGCTAATCTATAAATCGGAGGTATTTTTGACAATGTTTAAAAAATCAGAGACCTAACCTTCTACCCAATTTAAGAATAGGCGCTAAGTCTCTGATATATTTTGTTATGATTGTAAAAGTGTTTTGTTGCTTTTACGTTGTTTTGGGGGTCTCGCCCGGATGGAGCTTCTTCCACTTCCCCAGAAGGACTTCCCGGCTCTCTTTCCGGTCTGGGTCGGGCTGGGGGGCGCTTACCGGGCAGACTTCGGCACACTGCGATGATTCAAATGCGCCGATGCATTCCGTGCATTTGTCCGGGTCAATAACGTAAGTCGTCTCGCCCTCTTTGATGGCGGCGTTGGGACACTCCGGCTCACAGGCACCACAGCTAATGCACTCATCCGTAATCTTGTACGCCATGTAAAAACTTACCTCCTGCTATTTTTTGAATTTTCTGCGGTTATCACAGATACAAACCACCCGTCTAACACTTTTTACCCGTTTTCTGGCGGATGGCATCAGCGACATGAGGCGGTACCAGATAGCTGATATTGCCTTCCAGGGCAGCCACTTCTTTGAGCAGGCTGGAACTGAGGAACTGGTACTCCTGGCTGGCCATGAAACAAACCATTTCCAGGTCCGGGAACAGCTTCTTGTTCATCATTGCCATTTCAAATTCCCGCTCAAAGTCAGCACCCATGCGTAGACCGCGGACCATGACATCAGCATTAACCTCACGGGCAAACTGTACGGTCAGACCAACGAAAGACACTACTTCAACATTGCGCAAATGTGCCAGGGACTTGCGGGCAAGTTCGATTCTCTCTTCAGTTGTGAAGAGCAGACGCTTATTCGCCGGCGTCTTGAAAACACCCACGTAGACCTTACCGAAGATTTTGGCGGCACGCGTCGCAATATCGATATGTCCATTGGTGATGGGGTCAAAACTGCCCGGGTAGATGGCGGTTATCAAGTCCTGTCCTCCCTCTTATAAATCGCAATACAGCTATCACCATGACGGTGTTCCTTTACCATCCGCAAGGAGCCGTATTCAGCTGCCAGAGTCAAATGCGGCGAGTGCGTCACCACGACCACCGTCTCTTTGCCTACCAAACACGAATGCGACAACTGGATAACCACATCGCCAATCGTAGTATCCGCATACGGCGGGTCCATCACAATTATGCGATACTCTTTACCCAGAAAATCGATGGCTTTACTTACGCTGGTGCAATAGATATGCGCCCGGTCCGCCAGCTTCGTTTTCGCCAGATTTTCTTTAATTATAGCACAACATCTGGGGTCACGTTCAATGAAATCAACCCAGCCCGCACCGCGGCTCAGCGCCTCAATACCCATCGCCCCGCTGCCCGAAAAGGCGTCCAGCACCAGCGACCAGTCACCTGTCATATTCTCAAGAATTGAGTAGACCGCTCCCCGCACCAGGTCCGTGGCGGGACGTATTCCAGTACCCTTTGGGTACTTAAGCTGGTGACCTTTGGCTTCGCCGGCGATAACTCTCATAAAATTTAGAACCTAAACAATTGAAGCCACTCTGCAAGATATAACACAGAGCGGCAACATTTAAAGAATAACGGCTGAGAGCAGATAAGTCAAGAAACACAAAGCAAGAGGCTGTAGTCGCCTAGTAACTACAGCCTCTTACCTGGAGGGCATCAGGAAAGCGGTAGAGGCGGAAAAGCAGGTCATAACCTACCGCTCCCCGGCACGCGAGACAGCTAAAGTAAAAAATATCTCCTTATTACGCCGGATTCGCTGTTTTACCAGCAAGCCCCGCTGTTACTTCGCCGCACCAATGCAAACCGGTGTCCCTCTCGGGACTACCGTTGTAAGCCTATTGTTTCGATATTGCCTGCGGTGATATTCTGGGTGTCTGTGGTTGATTTACCTGGGTCGTCGATGGAATGACCTGGCGCCGCTGGCTGAACAGTGGCCGGCGCAGGAAGGACGGTACATCCAGCTCTTCCTCACTGCCCTTCAAGCCCTTGAGCATACGGGTGATCTCAGTATCCCGTTCCGATTGCTCGGTGGAATACAACCGCTCGTTAAAGCCGGTGGCGATTAAGGTAATTCGCACCTCGTTGCCCATACTTGATTCATGCGCCACGCCGAAGATGATGTTAGCCTCCGGGTCGACCGCCTGTTTGATAACCTCAGCCGCCTGGTTGACTTCATGAAGGGAGAGGGTATCGCCGCCCACCACGTTATAGAGCACCGCCCGGGAACCGGTGATAGCAACATCCAGCAACGGGCTGGCGAGCGCTTCCTTGGCGGCGTCAACCGCCCGGTTGGGCCCGGCACCCCGTCCGATGGACATCCAGGCGGGGCCGGCGTCCTTCATCACTGCCTTGACATCGGCGAAATCAAGGTTAATCAAGCCTGGGATCGTAATCACCTCGGAAATCGCCTGCACGCCATGATGCAGGACCTCATCGGCAAACCGGAAGGCTTCGTCCACACCCGTCTTCTGGTCACAGAGCGCCAGCAGGCGGTCATTGGGGATGATAATCAGGGTATCCACTTTCTGCAGCAGCCGGATAATCGCTTCTTCGGCGGTCCGGCGCCGATGGGCACCCTCAAAGGTGAACGGCTTGGTGACTATTGCAATAGTCAACGCACCACTCTGTTTGGCGACCTCAGCTACCACGGGAGCCGAGCCGGTTCCGGTGCCGCCGCCCATGCCGGCGGTGATGAACACCATGTCCGACCCCGCCACCAGTTCGCGGATATCATCCCGGCTTTCTTCGGCGGCTTTCTGACCGACCATGTAGTCGCCGCCGGCGCCGAGGCCCTTGGTGAGTTTCTCGCCTAGCTGGATCCGGATGGGGGCTTCACAAATGGATAATGCCTGAGCATCCGTATTCATAGCGACGAACTCGACACCGCGTATTTCTTCCCGCACCATGCGTGTGATTGCATTTGAGCCGCCACCGCCCAGGCCGATGACCTTTATCTTAGCAGCACTTGTTACGAAACTTGTCTTTGCCATCTGCTCCTCCTTTTCAATCTCAGATAATTTCAATCTTTACCAGAACAGTTTTTTCAACTGAGTTGCCAAACCGCGGAAGGCGGAGCCAAAGCCCCACCGTGATTGCCAGACACCGCGCTTCCCTTCATGCCGAGCGCCCCAGAGCACGAGGCCGACGCCGGTGGCATAAGCCGGGTCGCGCAGCATTTCAGCAATACCATTCATATCGATGGGAGCGCCCACCCTGACCGGAAGATTGAGAACATCATGCCCGAGTGTCGAAGCACCGGAGACGTTGGAACTGCCGCCGGTCAGGACCAGTCCCGCCGGGACCATTTCAGAATAATCGGTGCCGGGCAGCTCCAGCAGGATAAGCTTCATGATTTCCTCAAAACGGGCGCGGATAATATCGCACAGGTCCTGATAAGAAACGCCGTGCCCGTCCTGCGACATTGCGGTAGGTGTCTCCATCTTGCTTTCATAGACCGGCATGACACTGCCGTACTTCTTCTTCATTTCCTCGGCGACGTCAAATGGCAGGCCCAGACCGATGGAGATATCCCGGGTCAGCTGGTAGCCGGCAACCGGCAATACCGCGGTGTGCCAGATGCTGCCCTCGCGGAAGATGGCGATATCGGTGGTGCCGCCGCCGATGTCTGCCAGGACTACGCCCGCCTGTTTTTCATCATCGCTCAGCACGGCTTCGCTGCTCGCCAGTGGTTCCAGCACCAGGTCATCCACATCGATGCCTACCGAGCGAATGCACTTGACCATGTTCTGCAGAGAAGCCATGGCGGCGGTGATAACGTGGGTTTCCACATCCAGTCGGAAACCGTGCATACCAACCGGGTTCTTGACACCGGGCTGCCCGTCCACCAGATAGGTACGGGGAATAACGTGCAGCAGCTTACGGTCGCCGGGGACCTGGATGCTCTGCGCCGAAGCCATGACCCGTTTCAGGTCGTCCGGTCGGACGAGACGGTCGTTGCGGGTGATGGCCACAACCCCACGGTTGTTTATCGAGGTGACGTGCCTGCCGGTGACCCCGATGTAAGCCGAATCAATCTTGTGATTGCTGGCCTGCTCGGCTTCCCGAATCGATTTCTTGATTGACTCGCGGGCTTCTTCAATATTGACCACCAGCCCCTTGTGCATACCCTTGGAAGGATTAATGCCTACACCCAGCACGCGCAAGCCGCCCGCTTCGTCAGCATCGGCAATAATTGTGCAAATCTTGGTAGTGCCAACATCAATACCGGTAATAATTTTCCGCTTTTTCATTTGCCCTCCTAACTACACCTTTATTTATAAGCTTGAATTCGCCGGGAAAGTACTACATTGCGATAACCTCCTCAAATTGGTTAGCTATTTCTATCTAGGCAGTAGCAAAAGCGACCTTTATTTTGCGGAGCAGAGCCGGGCGCCGCCAGCCGTTATTCCGCATAGCTGCTAAAAAATCAATCTCATCGTCAGTGTCCGGGCAGTCTTCTGTTACCGCAATCCTCTCTGCCGCTCTCAACCGTGCGCTCCGGCTGCGGGGATTATGCCGCACCTCATCCGGCGAAGGGACAATGACGTGCTTATTAATAATTCTCATCCGCGGCTGGTGCCCGCAGATACAGACGGGAGTGTGCGGCGGACAGATGCAGCCGCGGGCTTCCTGCTGGAGGAACTGCTTGACGATGCGGTCTTCCAGAGAGTGATAGGCGATGACAACCAGCCGGCCTTCAAAGCCAAGCAATCCGACCGCCTGTTTTAAAGCAGACTCCAGATGGTCTAATTCCTGATTCACGGCAATACGCAGCGCCTGAAAGGTGCGGGTAGCGGGATGGATTTTTGCCTTGCGCCCCCCTACCGCTTTCTCGATGATGCCTGCCAGTTGCAGCGTCGTCTTGACGGGGCGTTCCTGGACGATGCGCCGCGCAATCTGACGGCAGAGAATTTCCTCGCTGTATTTCCGGATAACGCGGGAAAGTTCTGCTTCGGGATAGTCATTAACAATATCGGCGGCGGTCAGCTTCTGCTCCGGGCTGAAGCGCATATCCAGTGGGGCGTCATATTGAAAGCTGAAGCCGCGCTTATCCGCATCCAGCTGCAGAGATGACAGGCCCAGATCGAACAGGATACCGTGCACCGGGAAGAAATCATGCTTCAGACAGATTGCCTGCAGATTAGCGAAGTTATCATTAACCAGGAGTACTGACCCGCGATAGTCCTGTAATATATTACCGGTGGTTTCAATGGCGCGGGGGTCGGCGTCAATGCCGAGCAGTTGTCCACCCGGGTCGCTGTGTTCCAGAATTTGCCGGGCGTGTCCGCCTCCACCGAGGGTACAGTCAACGTAACGCCCTCCGGGTTGCACCGCCAGCGCCTGAACCACTTCTTCCAGCATCACGGGCACGTGGCTGGAAGCGGGTACGCCTCCACCCATTAGCGCTTCTCCAAGCTCTCAATTATCTGCCAGGCTTGCTCCTGGCTGTTGGCTTTCTCTTCTTCCCAGAGGTCCTTGTCCCAGATTTCCAGGTAGTTGTTCGCTCCGGCAAATACTACGTCTTCTTTGATTTCGGCGGAATCACGCAGCGGCGGCGGCAGGGCGATTCTCCCCTGCCCATCTATTACCGTGCTGAAAGCAGTGGCAAAAATAGCGCGGTTCAACTTGCGCATTTTGCTGGCGGTCAGCGGGGAGCTGGTCAGAGTTGCCGCCAGTTTTTTCCATTCGGCGGCGGTATAGGCGATAATGCACTTTTCGGGGCCCGGGGTTAGAACAATGCCGTCTTTGAAGTAATTACGAAAACGAGGCGGGACGGGCATCCTGCCTTTTTCATCAATCTTGTAGGCAAATTCCCCAAAAAACATCCTGTGATGCTCCTTCCCCCTATTTCCCCACAATGCACCACTTCTCGCCATTTTAAGCCCATCAGCCCCATTTTGTCAAGACCCCTGAGCGGATTTTGCCATAAATATTTGGTACTATTCTTTCCTTCCCACGCGGCGGGGAAACGCCCGATTATTGACTTTCTAAAGGAATTATTTCTAAAATGAATATTGGTTTGACCACATTGGCGATTTCCATAAGCAAAAAAAGGGGGTGATGCGCGGAGAATAATAAGTTTTACTACTCCCAGCAGGATAAATTTTTTGGAGGTTATAATTGAAAAACAACAAAATTCTTAGACTGGTTGTCTGTATCTCACTTATTCTGACCATTGTCTCTTCACTGGCACTCTCCGCCTGTGCCAAGGAAACCCAACCGACTACCTCCGCTCCCACCACACCGGCTCCCACCACTCCCGGCGCTACAACCCCTGTCGCTACCACTCCAGCGCCGACGACCAAACCAGCACCGGTACCCTCCGCCGAGGTCTTTAAGTGGCGTCTCCAGCATCAGAGCGCCCCCGGAATCGAATATGACACCACCGGAACCGATTTCGCCAAGCTTGTGGAACAGGCTTCCAACGGGCGCATCCTCCTCACTCCGTACTATTCCGGTCAGATTGTCTCCGGAACGGACATCCCCGATGCCGTTAGCAAGAACGTTATTGAATGCGGTATGGCTTCCGGTTCCTACTGGGCAGGAGTCGTACCTGAGACCGACATCGAAGGCGGCATCCCCATGGCCTGGACGAATATCCAGGATTTCGGCACGCTGTGGTATGACATGGGTCTCCTCGATATCCTGCGCGAAGCAGTCGAAGAAAAAGGCAACTACTTCGTTGATACCATTATGACCGGTTCCATCAACTTCTGGTCGAAAAAGCCCATCAATAGCGTTGCCGATCTCAAGGGCTTGAAAATCAGGCTCTTCGGGCGCCATCTCGACCTGATGAATGCCATGGGCGCATCTGCTGTCTTCATCGCGCACCAGGACGTTTACACTGCGCTCCAGACCGGCACCATTGACGCCTCCGGCACTTCCGCATTCGTCTACAAGGACCAAAAGTACTATGAAATCTGTAAGTACTTCGTCAAGGAACCTTCCCTTATCTTCCCGTCCACCATCGGCTTCTACGTCAACCTGAGCAAGTGGAACTCTCTCCCGTCTGACCTCCAGACGCTGATGCATGTCCTGACCCGCTGGGTCTCCTACCAGCATAACCGAACCGCCAAATACTCTGACGAAAAGATGTTCCAGGAGATGGCGGAAAAATATGGTACCGAGTTCTGCTCTTTGGGGCCGGAAGACATCGCAGCGATGACGGCTGCCGCGCTCCCTCTGCTCGACGAGGCTGCCGCCAAGACTGCCCGTTCGGCACAGATGGTTAAGATCATCAAAGACTACATGAAAGCCAAGGGGCTTCTATAGTCTGATACGGCGGGGCGCGGGCGTAAAGATACAAATGCCCGCGCCCCGCCGACTGGATGCGGCGCAGGAGGTTTGAAAGTGTCAGTATTGAAACGGACTTTACACACTATCGATAGCATCAACGAGTACATCGGCCAGGGAGCAAGCTATATCATCATTGCTGCAACTCTCTTCCTCGTCTATGAAGTTGTGATGCGCTATGTCTTCAACGCGCCAACGATCTGGGCGCATGAAATGACCCAATTTGTCTACGGAGCGCACTTTATCCTGGCGGGCGCTTATGGCATCCTGCACCGCACTCATGTGAATGTGGATGTTCTTTACAATAAATTCTCACCGCGGGCTAAAGCATTTACTGATGTTTTTACTTCTGTCTTTCTGTTTCTCCTTTGCTACGCCCTGCTAGTCATCGGCTGGCAGATGGGGTGGGAATCATTTATGAGAATGGAAAAATCACCCTCCATCTGGAACCCCCCGGTCTATCCCATTAAATTGCTCGTTCCGATCGAAGGTTTCTTACTTTCCCTCCAGGCCATTGCCAAGTTTATCCGGGACCTCAGTATAGCGGTTAGCGGGAAGGAGCTAAATTAATGAGTATCGAAATAAGCACCATTCTCCTTTTCGGTTCTTTAATCGTCCTTATGGCGCTGGGCGTCCCGCTGGCATTTGCCATGAGCGGCGTTGCTATTGTCTCCACGATATTCCTGTGGGGTCCGAGTGCCCTTTATAACATACCCCTCAGCACGATAACCATGACCAAATCAATAGTGCTCACCGCCATCCCTCTGTTCATTTTCATGGGTTTAATTCTAGAGCGTTCTGGAGTGGCTGATGGTCTCTACGAGATGATGCACCGTTGGGCAGGGCCTTTACCCGGAGGGCTGGCGCTGGGTACCGTCGCAATCTGCACAATTTTTGCGGCAATGACCGGCGTCAGCGGCGCGGCAGTGGTTACTATGGGCATTATCGCCCTGCCGGCAATGCTCAAGCGCGGCTATGACAAGACTATTGCCATCGGTCCGATTATGGCCGGCGGTGCGCTTGGCATCCTCATCCCACCCAGCACCATGATGGTCATTTACGCCTGGCTCTGCAACGAATCAGTGGGACGGCTGTTTGCCGCTGGCGTCTTCCCAGGTATATTTTGCGCGGCGCTGTTCGGCGGTTACGTGCTAATACGCTGTGCCTTAAATCCAAAACTCGGCCCACCCCAGCCGCCTGAAGAACGGTCTACCTGGAAAGAAAGATTCGCTTCTCTGAAATCGGTAGCACTGCCGCTTGCCCTGATCGTACTCGTGCTCGGATCCATATTTTTCGGGGTTGCGACCCCTACCGAAGCCGCCGCGGTGGGGGCTTTCGGGGCTTTCATCTGTGCACTGATCAACCGCAAAATGTCTTTCAAGGACTTCCGCGAGGCGGTCACCCGCACATTCTCAGTTAGCGGATTTATCCTGTGGATTGCTATGGGCGCTACTTTCTTCGTGGCAGTATACACCGCCATCGGTGCGCCAGAACTGATAATCAAGCTGGTGTCTGCCATGCCGGTCAGCCCATGGTTCATCATCATCGGCATGCAGATAATTCTCCTTATCATGGGCTGTTTTATCGATACAACCGGTATTGCCATGATTACGGTCCCGGTTTTTGTCCCCATTGTCCGCGCTCTGGGTTTTGATCCTATCTGGTTCGGCACTATCTTCGTGATTAATATGGAAATGGCTTTCCTGACTCCACCTTTTGGATTGGATCTTTTCTACATGAAGGGAATCGCCCCCAAAGATGTTTCCATGGGGGATATATACCGCGCCGCGTTACCATTCGTAGTACTTCAGTTATTCGGCATGATAACGGTCATGGCATTGCCCCAGCTCGCGCTCTGGCTACCCAACCTGATGTTCGGCATCGCTAAGTAAGCTGCAATACCGATAAGTACACCTGCCCTATTTGGTTCAGCCTCTCAAATATGGTAAAATGTACTTTGTCTTATGTATAATGCAGGCGTACTCACCATAAGCGATAAAGGCTCCCACGGGGAGCGCGTGGACGAAAGCGGCAGGTTAATCAGGGAACTGATAACGGCTGCAGGATGCCATGTTGCGCATCATGAGATTGTCCCCGACGAGCGCCCTCTTATCGACGATATCCTCACAGAATGGGCGGACGAGTACAACCTTGACTTAATCATCACTACCGGCGGTACAGGACTGGGCCCGCGCGATGTTACTCCGGAAGCCACCCTGTCCGTCGTCGAGAAGATTGTCCCCGGACTGGCGGAAGCGATGCGGGCGCAGACCTTCGCCGCCGCTCCCACCTCAATACTGAGCCGTGCGATGGCGGGGGTGAGGGGCAAATGCCTCATCATCAACCTGCCCGGCAGTCCGAATGGTGTGCAGGAATGTCTCAATGTTGTCCTGCCGGTCATCCCGCATGCCATAGACACTATCAAGGGTACGATTACAGAACACCAGCCAGCAGGGAGTAAAAAAGGTGCGCATTGATGTGCTGACGCTTTTCCCGGATATGTTCCGCGCCGTGTTTGGCGTGAGCATTTACCAGAGAGCCATGGATAACGGACTGGTGCAAATCAACCTGCACAACATCCGGGATTATACTCATGACCGCCATCACACGGTTGATGACACGCCTTACGGCGGCGGACCGGGTATGGTCATGAAACCGGAGCCGATTTTCGAAGCGGTGGAGGCGGTGAAAGCGCAGAGCGAAGCATCAAGCGACGTGCCGGTGATCCTGCTCACGCCGCAGGGCCGTCTCTTTGACCAGAAGATTGCCGGCGAACTATCACAATATCCACACCTGATTATCATCTGCGGTCACTACGAAGGCGTCGACGAGCGGGTTGCCGAACACATGGCGACTGACCGCCTCAGCATCGGAGATTATGTGTTGACGGGCGGGGAACTCCCCGCGATGGTCGTAATTGACGCAGTGGTGCGCCTGGTACCGGGCGTACTCGGCTCATCGGAATCACCCGTGAGCGAGTCCCACATGGACGGACTGCTGGAATACCCGCAGTATACCCGTCCCTCGGACTTCCGCGGCTGGATGGTGCCGGACATCCTGCTCTCCGGAGACCACGCCCGCATCGCCCGCTGGCGGCAGGAACAATCCCTCCGCCGTACGCTGGAGCGCCGTCCGGACCTCATTAATAAAGCCAAACTCAGCCCGGAGGACAGGAAGATACTGGCACAACTAGCCTCTTCCGGCGCAAAGTAATAAAAACATATTTCAGATGGGAGAATCGACAATGGAAGTATCATCACTGGCTGCCGCTAAAGTAAACCCCAATATCGCGAAGTTCGCCCCCGGCGACACGGTAAAGGTGGGGGTCAGAATCGTCGAAGGCGACAAAGAACGTACCCAGGTCTTTCAGGGCGTCGTCATCAGTATGCAGGGACGCGGTAACGGCGCCAGCTTTACCGTAAGGCATGTCGCACAGGGCATCGGCGTGGAACGCACCTTCCCGATGTTTTCACCCTACGTGGAAAAAGTGGAGGTGGTCCGCCACGGCAAAGTGCGCCGCGCCAAGCTCTACTACCTGCGCAGCCTGAGCGGACGCGAAGCCCGCAGGAAGATTAAGCGTGTTGGGCTGATTAAGAAACAGCTCCTGACGCCGGAAGAAGCCGCCGCCCTGGAACAGCAGGAAAAAGAAGCCGCTGCTGCGGAAGCGGCGATGCCGACGCCGGCAGCCGATCCTGCCGAAGTTAAGGACGAGCAGGCACCACCCACATCTCCCGCCGCACCGGCAGAAGCTAAAGCCGAGCCACCGGCAGAAGCCAAAGCTGAGCCACCGGCTGCCGCGCCCGCTCCGGAACCAAACACGGAAAAGACGGCGTAGCAAATAAAGCAATTTACACGCGGCTTCTTCTCCCCTGTCCGGAGAGGATTAAGGTGAGGAGTATTATCGCTTCACATTCACCCTCTCCCAACGAGAAGATGGTATTTTTGACCGGGGTAAACAGATGACATACGCCGAGGTGAGCGTCAACTCTGCCTTCGCCCGGAACCGCACCTTCAGCTACTCCATCCCGCCTGAACTTGATGTTAAAGCTGGTCAGGCGGTGTGGGTGCCCTTCGGAGAGAAAATCCTCCAGGGCATTGTGATAGAATTGACCCCCTCCCCTGCTATCCCGGAAACAAAAGATGTCATCGGCATCATCGAAACCGATCCGGTACTTTCCCCTGAGCAGATTGACCTGGCACGGTGGCTCAGCGAGTACTACCTCGCCGACCTTTTCGACGCCGTGGCGCTGATGCTGCCGCCGGGTTTCGAGCGTAAAGTTCTTACCTTCCTCGAGGCAACTCCCCGGGCGCGCAGCTATGATTTAGCCACTCTGAAAGAGAGCGAGCAATCCGTTTTAACATCAGTCCTCGCTGACACCGGGATCCCGATGAAAAAACTGGAAATAAAGCTGGGTAAAAAGCAGGCGTCAACGGCGGTTATCGCACTGGTCAGGCAGGGACTGCTCACCCGCCGCTACGAGCTGGAACCGGTCAGAGTGAAAGCCCGGCAAGAGTCTTTCCTGAGCCTATTAATAAATAAGGAAGACGCTCTCAAAGAAGCGGCTGCACTGCGCCAGAACAAGACGGCTGCCAAACAGGCAGTCCTGCTTGAATCTTTATGTCAACTCTCATTACCGGCACCTCTCGCTTCGGTGCGGCAAGCCGCCGGCGGCACGCCCGCCCTGTTTAGAGCACTGAAAGACAATGGTTTCATCGCCATAAAGTCGCATGAGGTCAAACGGGAACCCATCTCCTATGACAATATTACGCCTTCCCTTCCCTTCCCCCTCACCCCTGCCCAGCAAGATGTGCTCGCTCCAATTCAAGCCAGCCTGAGGGAGGGCAAGCCGGCCGTCTTTCTACTGCACGGGGTTACCGGCAGCGGCAAGACCGAGATTTATTTGCAGGCGCTTGCCGATGTAGTAAAGCAGGGCAAGCGCGGCATCGTGCTGGTGCCGGAAATCGCCCTCACGCCGCAGACCATCGAGCACTTTGCGGCGCGCTTCGCGCACCGCGTCGCCGTGCTGCACAGCAGGCTCTCGCTGGGAGAGCAGTTCGACGAGTGGTACCGCATCAAACACGGCGAATTCGATGTCGTTATCGGCTCGCGCAGCGCCATTTTCGCACCACAGCCCAACCTCGGAATTATTATCATCGATGAGGAGCACGAGTGGACCTACAAGCAGACCGAGCCGGCGCCGCGCTATCATGCGCGTGACACCGCGGTGAAACTTGCCGGACTCACCGGCGCCACCGTCGTGCTGGGCAGCGCTACGCCCGATATCGGCAGTTACTACCGGGCGCAACAGGGGGAATATTACCTGCTCCGGCTGCCGGAACGGATTGTGGGGGGGGGAACAGCGCCGTTACCCGAAGTAGAAATTATCGATATGAAAGCCGAGCTGACATCCGGCAACCGCAGCATCTTCAGCCGCGCCCTCACCGATGCCGCCGCCAAAGCCCTGGCCGGCGGCGAACAGGTCATCTTCTTTCTCAACCGGCGCGGCACCGCGACGTTCATCCGCTGCGGCAAGTGCGGTCTCGTGCTGCGCTGCAAACGCTGTGAAGCCACCCTCACCTACCATGCCCACGAAAGCCGGCTCATCTGCCACCGGTGCAACTACCAGACACCTGTGCCGCAGAGCTGCCCGCGCTGCTTCAGCCGGCGGCTCAAGTTCCTGGGCGTCGGCACGCAGAAGCTGGAGGAGGAGACCGCCGCGGCTTTCCCGCAGGGCAGACGCCTGCGCTGGGACAGCGATGTCACCACCGGCAAAGACGCCCACGAAAAAATTCTGCATAAGTTCCGCGCTCACGAGGCGGACATCCTCATCGGCACGCAGATGATTGCCAAGGGGCTCGACCTGCCCTCGGTAACGCTGGTGGGCGTGGTGAGCGCCGATACTGCGCTGCACCTGCCCGATTTCCGCGCCGGGGAGCGCACTTTCCAGCTCCTCAGCCAGGTGGCGGGGCGGGCGGGGCGGGGGCCAGCCGGGGGCAAGGTCATCATCCAGACCTTCTTCCCCGAGCATTACGCAATCCAGGCTGCCGCCAAACATGATTACGCCGCCTTTTATGAAAAAGAGCTGGAATACCGCCGCCAGCTCAGCGACCCGCCCTTCCGGCAGCTTGCCCTGCTTACCTGCAGCCATACCAACAATACCCTCTGCCAGCGTGAAGCGGAGCGGATGCTCAACTATCTGATTGCCGAACGGGACGCCCGCGGCATTGCCGGGCTCAATCTGCTGGGTCCCGCACCCGCCTTCTTCCCACGCCGGCGCGGGCGCTACCGCTGGCAAATCATCCTGCGCGGCAGCGAGCTCTCTCCATTCTTGGCAAAGGTCGATTTACCGCAGAACTGGACGGTGGACATTGACCCCGTCAGCACTATCCAGTAGACTGTAAAGAGTGAGAATACGATGAGCGTCAGAGATATACGCACCGTACCCGACCCGGTACTGCGCCAGAAGGCAAAGCGGGTCAGGACAATCGACCCGTCCATCAAGCAGCTGATTGCCGATATGCGGGAGACTTTGCACGCTGTCCCGGGACGTGCCGGGCTGGCGGCGCCGCAGGTCGGCGTTTCCCTGCGCGTGGCGGTCATCGGCATACCTGAGGAAGAGGACATTGTCCTGGTGAACCCGGAGATAGTCCGGCGGCGCGGCGAGCGGCTGGTTGAAGAAGGCTGCCTGAGCATCCCCGGCTATTTCGGCGAGGTGAAGCGCGCCGAGGCGGTCACCGCCAAAGCCCTCGATGAGAGCGGCAAAGAAATCCGCATCCGCGGGACGGAACTGCTGGCGCAGGCGCTGGAACACGAGATAGACCACCTGAACGGCATTCTCTACGTCGACCGGCTCGAAGACCCCAATACGTTGACCAGAATCGCTCCCGGAGACACCTTTGAAGCTGCGAGCGATAATACTGCTTCAACCCCGCCCCCTGAACGGTAGGGGATAGGTCACCACCAAGTTTCTTATCCTACCTTGCTGTACTGTCTCACAATATGCAGGTAGCGGCTGGTGACAATTGGCTTGCGCTCCGGCGGGCAGTCCCCGTTATTATCCAAGTAGAACAGCTCATCGAGGCTGCATTCCGGGAAAGCCCGCTTGGCGCCGATGATGAACTTCTGGTTGATGCTGCGCTTGCCCTCCCGGACCCGGTAGACCTGGCTGACCGATAGTCCCATCGCCAGGGCAAGCTCGGATAAGTTGGCGTACCGGCGCCCGCACAGCTCGAAAATTCTCGTTTTGATAATCATTTCAATATACAAATGCTAATTGTCCGTATTTTAGCTATTTTTTTGTCAATTGTCAATAGTTGCCGGACTCGCGTTGCGTTATCGGTGTCCCTCATGTTAACATTCATCACAATGAAGCGTGTTTCCCTGCTCTGGAAAGCCAATGTCATCGTTTTCATCAGCAGCTTCTGCGTCATGGTCATCGAGCTCGTGGCGGCGCGAATCATGGCGCCCTACATCGGAGTCTCGCTTTATACCTGGACCAGCATCATCGGAGTTATCCTTGCCGGCATCGCATCGGGTAATTATCTGGGTGGTAAAATCGCCGATAGGTTCCCTTCGCCGCGGGTGCTGGCCGTCATATTTTTCACCGGCAGCCTGCTGACCGTAGCGATTCCCCTGCTCACCAGGCAGGTAACGAGCAACATCTGGTTCTGGGGATTGCCCCTGATGCTGAACTTCACCCTGCGGATTGCCTGTATCTTTTTCCTCCCGTCAATCGTCCTCAGCATGGTCTCGCCGATGGTTATCAAGCTGACACTGGCGGACCTGGGACGGACTGGCGGGATAGTGGGCACCATCTACGCCGTTTCGACAGTCGGGTCCATTTTCGGCACTTTCCTGACCGGGTTCTACCTGATACTTCTGTTCGGCACCCGAGCGATTATCTGGTACATCGGCGGTGTCCTGTTGCTGACGGGGTTCACCGCCCTGCTCGCCTGGAGAATTCCCGAACGATGGCGGATATCCGCCCCCAATATCGCTACCTGGTTCATCGCGCTGCTGGCAGTATTGGCTTTTCTCCTCGCTTTCCAGTTCCGCGGGCTGTGGCAGGAAAACTACACCATGGAGTCCAATTACTATACCATCAAAGTTACTCCGGATCCCTGGAACAAAAACGCCCGGATACTCAACCTTGACCGTACCACCCACAGCTACGTCGTCCCGGATGACCCGCTCCACCTGGAGTACGATTACATTAAAATCTTTGCCGAGATTATCAGTTATACTGCCCGGGAAAATCCGGCGCCGCGGGTGCTTCACCTGGGCGGTGGCGGCTATACACTCCCCCGTTACCTGGAATCCACCTACCCTGAGGGCGTCAACGAAGTAGTGGAAATCGACCCGGCTGTGACGCGGGTCGCCCGCGAGGAACTGGGGCTGCCGCGGGACACAAATATCCTCACTCATAACCAGGACGCGCGCCTTTTCCTGGCGCAAAGGACTCCGGAGGATAAATTTGATATCGTCATCGGCGATGTCTTCAGCGATTATTCCACTCCCTATCATCTGACCACTGTGGAGTTTGACCGGATGGTGAAAAAGCACCTGCGTCCGGACGGTGTTTACCTGGTCAACATCATTGACAGCTTCCGGGACGGGAGATACCTGCCGTCTTTTGCTTATACCCTGAAGCACGCCTTCCGCCATGTCTATATCTTTAGCCGCGCCGAAAGCTGGAATGACGGGATGGTCAGCAATTACGTCATCGCCGCCAGCGACCAACCTGTTGACCTTGATGATTACCTGACTTTTATCGCCAGGGACGGGCGGAATGCCGTCTCCGATCACGTTTACGATGAAGCAAGTCTGGACTATTACTTAACACAGAGAAATGTCATCCTGTTGACCGACGATCATGCGCCGACCGATATTTTGGTGGCACCGCTTATCCGGTAGAAGGAATCCCCTTCCCACCCACCCCCGCCGCACTCCAGGTATTTTCACTACCGGGTTCTGTTCATTCTCAGTTGTGGCTCGTGCCAGCCTAACCCCCCTCTCTTTTTGTACACTCCCTCTCCAGCTTAAATCTATCTCGGCATAATAGTTGATTCTTACGGGAGAGGGCATAGTGAGGTAGGTACGATATCACAACCATAATTGAACAGAACCCATTACTGAATGTTGTTTACTCACATTCCCGCTTCTGTTATGATGAAACTGATGTTCCCACAAAACGAACCGCAACCGCGAGCATCCCGGGTTTTCTACGGCTGGTGGGTCGCCCTTAGTTGCATTCTTATTACCTTCATTAATGGGAGCATTTTCTTTTCCTACGGTATTTTCTTCAAGCCAGTCGCTTTCGATTTCGGGTGGAGCCGCAGCGAATTTGCCATCACCTATGGCATCATGCTGGCGGCTTATGCCCCTGGGAGCTACTTCGCCGGCAAGCTGGCGGACCGATTCAGCCCACGTAAAGTCATGCTGATTGCCGCACTGTTAATCGGCATCGGCTATCTGTTTTGCGCCCGCGCCCAGAACCTGGCTACGATGGTTCTGGGCTATGCTATTCTCGGTGCAGGACTCGGCTCGACACTGACGCTGCCAACCGCCACCATCCAGCGCTGGTTCATAAACCTGCGGGGGACGATGCTTGGCGCCGTAAATGCGGGCATGGGTATTGGCGGGCTGGTCTTCGCACCGCTGGCGAATTGGCTGATAGCACGGGAAGGCTGGCGGACATCATATTTGATTATCGGCATCTTTTTCGGCGCCACGATTGCCCTGGCAGCGTTCCTCCTGGTCTCCGAGCCGCGGAAGATGAACCTCACTCCCTACGGTTATAATCGCGATTTGTCCCACGGCCTTTTCTCAAAAGGCTCCGAAGGCACACCTGCTTCTTTGAACGATGCTTTTCACCTGAGAGCTTTCTGGATTATGAGCGCCCTCTACATTACCAGTTTCATACCCTCTTTTTTTATTTCCACGCACCTTGTGCCATATGTTACCGACCGGGGCATCAGCGCCGCTGTTGCGGCACAGGGCGTGGGATTACTCGCCGCGGTAAGTGCAGGAGGACGGATGCTACTGAACTGGCTGGCGGGTAAAATAGGCTGGACGCAAAGCCTGATACTATGCTACGCGGTGGCAACTGCCGCGGTCGTGTCACTGGCCTTTATCAATAGCACCATCACATTCTACTTGTTTGCCCTAGCTTATGGCCTATCATGGGGAAGCACAATATCGCTGCTGGGCGGTATGGCGGCAAATCTATTCGGGCTGATGGCGCTATCCGAATTGCTGGGCTTCCTGCTGGGCATTGCCACGCTGGCAGGCGCCCCTATCCCGTGGCTGGGCGGAGTAGTCTTTGATAAGACTAATACCTATATTCCGGCAATACTGTTCGCCGCCGCTTGCTACGGTATTGCCGTGGTGCTTTCCTGGTCCTTGAAATCAAAAAAGAAGTAAAGCCCGTCATTCTGAAAGACCGGGAGCGATTGAAGAATCCATTTTTAGCCGGGTAGTACGGATTTTTCGCTTCGCTCAGAATGACGTTAATCACACGCCCCGGTATTCCGGCTTGCGCTTCTCGCTGAAAGCCTTTGCCCCTTCTTTGGCATCTAAGGTATGCGCGGCGCAGGTCTCCAAAGCGGCGGCAAGTTCCAGTTCGGTCTCGAAAGCGGTGTTCTGCCCGCTCTGTAACTGGATTTTCGATAGCCGGATGCCTACCGGCGGCCCGTCCGCGATGCGTTCCGCCAGCGCCAGCGTTTCCTTTTCCAATGAATCGAAGGAAAACAGTTTGTTCAATAGCCCGACGCGGCAGGCTTCTTCTCCATCGCAGAAATCGGCAGTAAAAATTAATTCGGCGGCTTTGGAATAGCCTACGATGCGAGGCAAAAGCCAGGCGCCGCCCCATCCCGGCGTCAACCCCACCCGCGTAAATGCCACCATGAAACGGGTCTTCGGTGAGCCGGTGCGCAAATCGCACCCGCAAGCTAAATCGAAACCACCGCCCACTGCCGCTCCGTTGACCATCGCGATAGTCGGCTTTTCCATCTTGTGCAGCTTGAGCACATTTCTCTGTAAGCCCCGCACGCCGCGACGCTCCTGTTCTGGCGTTTTTAACGGAGCATCTGATGGCAAGCGTGAAGTATCGACGCCTGCGCAGAAAGCCTTACCCGCGCCAGTCAGTACGACGACGCGTACATCATCATCGGCTTCCGCATCCGAAAGCGCCCGGTAAAGCTCATTCTCCAGCTGTTCATTGACCGCATTCAACCGATCCGGCCGATTGAGAGTTATCAGAGCAATGTGTCCCCGCTTTTCCACCTTGATTGCCTCGTATGCCATACGTCCTCCTGAGTTAATATGTTAGCCTTCATTTTATCTTATAATCACTTATTACACCAGTTGCGGGATAATGTTCAGCCGCTTATAATACTAAGCAATAAGTTAGGGGAGGTCAGTATGCCGCAAATAAAAGGACCGGGACTTTTCATCATGCAGTTTCTTTCTGATAAACCACCTTTTGATACCCTGGAACATGTCACCGCCTGGGCAAAATCGCTGGGCTATACCGGCGTCCAGATTCCCGCCAACAACAGCAAAATCATCGACCTGGACAAGGCGTCAGAATCCCGGGACTACTGCGATGAATTCAGAGGAAGATGCAGCGGATTGGCGATTACCGAACTGGCGACCCACGTGCCGGGACACCTGGTCGCCGTCAATCCCGCTTATGACCTGTTCTGGGACAGTTTCGTCCCGCCACTCCTGCGCAAAAACCCGAAAGCCCGTGCCGAATGGGCAGTAGATACAATGAAGAAGGCCATCAAAGCATCGCAGAACCTGGGGCTGAGCGCCACGGTTACTTTCACCGGTACTTTGCTCTGGCACACCGTTTACCCCTGGCCCCGCCGCCCCGCCGGGCTCGTCGACATGGGATTCCAGGAGCTGGCGAAACGCTGGCAGCCCATCCTAGACCTGGCACAGGAATGCGGCGTCGCCCTCGCTTACGAAGTACATCCCGGCGAAGATGTCCACGACGGCGCCAGCTTTGAACGCTTTCTGGAGGCGACGGGCAATCACCCGGCAGTGGCTATCAATTATGACCCCTCCCACTTCATCCTGCAATGCATGGACTACGTGGGATTTATCGAGTGCTACGGCAAATACATCAAGGCATTCCATGTGAAAGACGCCGAGTATAAGCCCACGGCGAAAGCCGGTGTCTACGGCGGATACCTAAACTGGGAAGACCGCCCCGGGCGCTTCCGCAGCATCGGAGACGGGCAGGTGGACTTCAAACAGATTTTCAGCAAGCTCACCGAGGTCGGCTACGACTCCTGGGCAGTGCTGGAATGGGAGTGCCCTATCAAGGATGCGGCACAGGGGGCAAAAGAGGGAGCTGAACTGATTAAAGCCTGCCTCATCGATACCCCGCAGCGCGGCTGGGACGAGTTCATCAAAGTTGAAGCGGATGCCGAAACAAACCGCAAGATTTTAGGAATTTAAATTGTCATTGCAGGCGCCAGCGAAGCAATCTCCCCCCAATCCCCGGAGATTGCTTCGTCGCCATGGCTCATCCCAATTAAGCTCAGATCAATCTCGCCTTGCGGAAGCCTTCCCAGATGGCATCCACCACCTTGCGCGGCTGGACGCAATCGCCGATGGCGTAGACCTCAGGAATTTTGTCCTGCAAAGCCGCCGAAAGCTCATCGCAGGACTGCAGACCTACCGCGATAACTACCGAATCTGTTTTTAGATTACGATTCTTGCCTGCCGGATCAGCAATCACAATGCCATCAGCAGTTATTTCATTCAGGCAGGAGTTTGTCTTTATGTCAACTTTATTATCGGAGAACAGTTTTTCGATGTGCATACGGTTCGCCATGACCATGTCCCGCGCGATGCTATCCAGCGCCTCGACTACGGTAACTTTCTTGCCCTGCTGCGCCAGGTAAAGCGCCGCCTCGCAACCCACCATGTTCCCCCCGATGACCGCCACATTCTGACCAACGCTCTTTTTACCCATAAGCAAATCGATGGCATGGCAGACATTGTTACGCTCTATCCCGGGGATTCGCGGCATGATGGGTGTTGTGCCGGTAGCAATAAACACGACGTCCGGTTTTACCTGCCTGACGGCGGTCACGGTGGCTTTCTTGCCGGTCTGTACCGTAACACCGAGTTTGGCAACTTGCGTTTTCAAGTATTCAATCAGGCTGCGATAGTCCTTCTTAAAATCGGGTACCGAGGCAGGGATAAGATTCCCGCCCAGCACTTCCTCTTTTTCCCAGAGCATGACCCTGTGCCCTCGCAGCGCAGCCACCCTCGCCGCTTCCATACCCGCGGGCCCGCCACCGATGACCAGTACTGATTTTTTCTTTTCCGCCGGAGTGATGGTAAATTCCCGCTCCCTGCCCGCTGCCGCGTTGACCGCACAGCCGATGGACTTGCGGTAGATTGCCGTCCGGCGCAGGCATTCATGGTCGCCGATGCAGGGACAAATGTCTTCTATGTTTCCCTGCTTCACCTTGTTGGGCCAGTCAGGGTCGGCGATGAGTGCCCGCCCCAGGATAATAAAATCGGCTTTGCCTTCCTGCAAAACGCTCTCCGCCAGGTCAGGATAGCCCAGCTTCCCGACAGCCATGACCGGTGCTTTCACCGTCTTTTTGACCATTTCCGCCAGGGGTACCATGTTTCCCGGCGGCATGGTGGTGGGCGGATGGGCGATGTACCAGTTGTCGTAGCCGCCGGCATCGATGTCGAAGGCGTCCGCGCCGGCATTTTCCATCCGCCGCGCGATTTCCAGTCCTTCTTCAATCGTGCGCCCGCCCTCAATATAATGAGACAGTCCGTAGCGGAAGATAACCGGAAAATTCTGTCCCGCGCCCTTACGGATGGACTCAATCACCTCAATTGGAAAACGCAGCCTGCCATTCAAATCGCCGCCGTACTTGTCCGTGCGCTTGTTCCATAGTGAAGTCATAAACTCATCGAAAAGATAACCCTCATGACCGTGCAACTCGATGGCATCCGCGCCTGCCGCCGCCAGCAGCTCGGCGGCGAATTGGAAGGATTTTATCAGGCGCTCAATTTCACCGATGGCGAGCTCGCGGGTCTGGTAATTCTTGTCCCAGAAGCATGGTAAAACCGAGGGACCAACTGCCTGCCCGGCGCGGACATATCCCACACCGATGACCCGTCCCAGCCCGGCAGTAAGCTGAATACAGAGCTTCGCCCCGTAATCATGCACGGCATCCGCCAGTTCGCTGACGCGGGAGAGATAGATATTGTTGTCAATCATGAGATTGTAGGAGTACGGGATATTAGGAAACTGCTCGATTTCCCGCGTGACGCGAAAGATAGGGGTAATAATCATGCCCGCACCGCCCTTCGCCCGCGCCACAAAATAGTCTATCGCCCGCTCCGAGAGCCTGCCATCCGGCTCGACCAGGCCGCCGACGGTCATCGGCGCCATAGCGATACGATTTTTAAGAGTCAACCGCCCGATTTTCCCGGGTTCAAACAGCTTCATTGATACCTCCCGATTCGTTTAATACAAAGCGCCCCAAGAATATCACTTCACCGGCTCAGTGTCAATTTTAATATTCAGGTAATATTTCCGTAACTTTCGTTTTTGATAATGGAGGCAAACAAAAAAAGGGCTAACATGGACTTGTTTGAAATATCCCGAAGTAAGGGCATCTATCACACCGCCAGCCTTTGGGCAATGCTATCGCCGCGGCTGGCCAAAAACGCCATAAATCTTCCCGTACCTGCTGCGAAAACCGGGACCGCGCCGGCCCCCGCAGCAAAGCAGTCTAAAGCTGATCCGTCTTCCATCACCGATTGAGATTTATTCCATCCAACCAAAAAACGGGGGGTTGCGCTGCAACCCCCCGCTCTGGCATAACTTATTACCTCTGGTTTATTTAACCAAGATGCGGGCATCCACCACCCAGTAGCCTTCACCCTGCGGCATTACCTTGACCGGATTGAGGTCAAGCTCGGCGATTTCCTTGACGTCTTCGACCATGGCGGAAAGCCGCAAAAGAAGCTCTTCCAGCGCCGGTTTATCGGCGGGAGGAGCGCCGCGGAAGCCCTCAAAAAGTTTGACCGCCTTGATGGAGTCTATCTGCTCGCGGGCATCGAGGTCGGTGAGCGGATGCAGACGCAGCGCTACATCTTTGAAAAGCTCGGCGTAAACGCCGCCCAGACCGAACATGATAAGCGGCCCGAAGGTGGGGTTCTGCGTCACGCCGACAATCGCCTCGACGCCGCCGGTAACGTACCGTTGTACCGTGACGCCTTCCATTTCTTCCGCCTTCCCGATAGCGGCGAGTTTACCCTTGATATCCGCGAATGCCTTGCGGACACCCGGTTCGTTCTTCACATCCAGCACCACGCCGCCGACATCGGTCTTATGAGTAATGGTAGAAGAATGGAGCTTGACGACCACCGGAAAGCCCAGTTCTTTAGCGATATCGACAGCTTTGTCCGCCGTTCGAGCGATAAGCGTCGGCACGAAGCGGATGCCATAACAGGCCAGCAATTCGGCAATTTCTTCCTCGGAAAGCCAGATAGGTCGGCGTGTGCTCCGCTGCATCACTTCCCGGATGATTTCCTGCGCTCTTTCCCGTTTGATACCTTTGAAATGGGGAACAACGCCGCGGGGTTTACGCACCATCTCGCCATGCTCTACCGCCCTCGCCAGTGCCACGACGGCATCTTCCGGGAACAGATATGAAGGAACGAACCGCTTGCCCGATGCCAGCTTGCGTTGCACGCCCCGCTGCCCGATGAAACACGCCAGCAGCGGCTTGTCCTGCTTCTGGAAAGCGAGCGCCGCCCGGCTCACCGCTACCTGCATCTCTTCGGGTCCGATGGCGGTCGCCGGGATAAACATGGTGAGCGCGGCATCCACTTCAGGGTCTTCCGCCAGTATCTTAAGAATCGCCTCAAATTCCTCCGGAGACGCCGCCGCAGTCACATCTATCGGGTTATTGATACTGATATCCCGTTTAATGGCAGCCTTGAGAGCTTTCCTGGTCTGTTCCGATAATTCCGTCAGCGCCAAACCCTGCCGCGTGCAGGCGTCCGCCGCCATGATGCCGGGACCGCCGCCGTTGGTGACGATGGCCACTTTCCTGCCCCGGGGCAGCGGCTGGTTCGCCAGCAAAATAGCGACATCAAAAAGTTCTTCGACCGAGTTGATACGAGTAATACCCGCCTGACGGAACAATGCATCGGAGACTATTTCCGGAGTCGCCATCGCGCCGGTATGCGATGATGCCGCCCGCGAACCGGCTTCGGTGCTGCCGCTCTTCACCACAAGGATGGGTTTCTTGGTAGACACCCGCCGGGCAATACGGCTGAAGTGACGCGGATTACCGAACGATTCCATGTAAAGCAGGATAACCCTGGTCTGGGAATCCTGCTCCCAGTACTGGAGCAGATCATTAGCCGAAATATCGGCGCGGTTGCCCACGCTGATGAAAGTGGAAATACCCAGGTTCACGTTGCGGGCATAGTCCAGGATGACCAGTCCCATCGCGCCGCTCTGGCTGAGGAATGCCACATTGCCCTGCGGCGGATAAATCCGGGAGAAAGTGCCGTTAAGACGAACCGCAGGATCGGTATTGATAATACCCATGCAGTTGGGTCCCACCAGCCTCATGCCATGCCCCAGCGTGATGTCTCTCAATTCGTTTTCCCGGGCCGCGCCCTCCGGACCTCTTTCTTTAAATCCGTCCGAGATGACCACAATAGCGCGCACACCCTTTTGTCCGCATTCGTCCGCCACCCGGGAGACAAACGGTGCCGGCACTGCGATAATCGCAAGATCGACCGTGCCCGGCACGTCTGTAATTGAGGGATAGGCCTTGACCGCCATCACCGATTCGGTATTGGGATTAATGGGATAGACCACCCCGCAGTAATCGTTACGGATAAGTTGCTCCATCAGCAATTGACCGATGGAGCCCGGCTTGCGGGAAGCCCCGATAACCGCCACCGAACGCGGATAAAGAAGGTATTTCAACGAATTGACCGTGGAGATACGCTCTCTTTCCTGCTCCTTCTGTTCGACACGCTTTGTCCGGGCGATGGGGAAAGTCAAGCGTAAGACGTCACCGGCATGCTGGCTGGTGACATGAAAACCAAAATCTCGGAAGACCATCAGCATCAGCTCGTTTCCCGGCAGTACCTCGGCTTCAAAGCTGGTGATTCCGTTATCGCGGGCGACATTCGCCAGCCATTCGAGCAGCTTGGTGCCGATGCCCACGTCCTGGTAGTTGTCTTCTATAGCGAAGGATACTTCCGCCGAAATCTGCGTGGGCAGCCGATAATACCGGCCGATGGCGATAATTTCATTCCGCTGCCCCTGGCGGATTTCCGCCACGAAGGCAAATGTATTGTAGTAATCAACCGTGCAGTAACGGAGAGCGTCCTCCTCGGTAAATTCCTTGGGAATGTAATGGAAACGGAGGTATTTTGTGTTATCGCTGAGGCGGTTAATGAAGCTGAGCCAGCGCCCGGTATCATCACGGCGGATAGGCCGTAACATTATTTTCTGGCCGCTCTTCAGCAGCACTTCGGTCTCATACCGGGACGGGTATTTCGCTTCGACTTCGGTGGGCATATCAAACTCTCCTTTTTTCAACATGGCACGTGCTTTCCGACCCGCATGCCGTTGAAGGTGGAATTAAAAATCGCTTGAAAATATTGATGAAGTTTTTACCAAAGACAATTATAATGCAAGAGAAGCAAAGATAACAAATCAGGCCGTCACTCCACAGAACGCCGCCAGGAGCAAAACAATATTTATCGCTTATTTACATCAATTAAGGTTATGTTTATGTTCCGTTTGCCGCCTACGTCTTATGCTGAGTCCAGAATTCATAAAGAGACAAGGGGTCAAGTTGAACATCGATTATCTCAAGCTGGTGCATTACAACACTGCCCAGGACATACCGTTGAAAGTCAGCTATCTCTTTCTGCAGCAGGCTGACCTGCTCCTGACCCTGCTGGCGGTATCCGCCGGTTTCAGCGAATTGAATCCCGTCATAGCGAACCTGATTAACACCCCGCGGGAACTTTTGCTCTTTAAGCTGGTTATCCCGCTGGTTATCACACTTATGGTCCCCGGCAAGCTGCTCGTACCCGCCATTGCCCTGCTTTCCCTGGTAATAGGCTGGAATATTAAGGAATTATTGACGGTATTATTCTAATAACAATATATCACGGAGGATGCCGATGTCTGTACCGGGAAAAATATTGATCGTTGATGACGAAGATACCATTCGCTGGGTGCTCAACCGCAAGCTGTCCAAAGTCGGCTATCAGTGCGATGAGGCGGAAAATGCCGAGCAGGCGGTAGGCAAACTCACCGCCTGCTCCACCGACCTCGTCGTGCTGGATATCGAGATGCCCGGTAAGCACGGCAATGAACTTCTGCCTGAGATTCAGTCCCACTTCCCCGAGACCTCCGTAGTCATGGCGAGCGGCGTGACCGATACCCGCGTTATCGCCCAGTGTATCAAAGACGGAGCACAGGACTATATCCGCAAACCGTTTACTTTGGAAGACGTCCTGCTGAGTGTGACCCTCGCCCTGGAAAAGCGGCAACTGGAACTGCAAATACGCGAGTACTTGAAGAATGAAAGACCGGGTTTGAGAGGTTTCTTTCTTGAGACCATCCGCACCCTGGTCAATAACCTGGAAGCCAACGATAAATACACAGCGGGACATTCGCAGGATGTGACCGAGCTTTCTCTCGCCATCGGGCAGAGGCTGAACCTAGCTCCGGAAGAACTCGAAGACCTCTACTGGGGCGCCCTGCTCCACGACGTCGGCAAGATTGCCATCGACCCGCGTATCCTGAACAAGCCGGGAGAGTTGACTCCCGAGGAATATCGCCACATCATGACCCACGCCATCGTCGGGCCCAACCTGGTGCAGCCGCTGGTCAACAATAGCGTGGTCTCTATCATCTCGCACCACCATGACCATTATGACGGCGGCGGGTTCAACCAGCTCATCGCTAAGGAAGATATCCCGCTTGGTGCCCGCATTGTCTCTGCCGCGGATGCTTTCAATGCTATGACTTCCGACCGCCCATACCGCACCGCGATGTCCCTGCCGGAAGCCTGCGCCGAAATGCAACGTTGTGCCGGCTCCCAGTTCGACCCGAGGGTGGTCAATACCCTGATGGGCATTAACAGAAGGTCCAACACCCAAGCTTAGCATTGCACCGTCGCCGCTGTTTGTCTTATAGTAAGATGAATGGTCAAAAAAATCGAATCCGAATCTCCGCCGGCGGCGAACGAACTGCGGCTGCGCCACCTGACCCAGGACGAAGCATTGCCGCTGCTCGAGCGGTTCCTGCATGATTCTTTCGTGGCGGGCTTTTACCAGGTCAAGGTTGTCCACGGCAAGGGCACCGGCACCATCCGTAACCTGGTCTGGCGCTATCTCGCGACACATCCGCTGGTCAAGTCTTACCGCGCGGGCATCCCCGGGGAAGGCAGCGCCGGCGTCACCATCGTCGAACTTTCCGAGAAGTAAAACCTGCCTCTGTTATTGCGAAGAACAATCGTAAATAATCAGTGTCATTCTCAGACTCGACCCGAGAATCCAGAATGTCCCTCTTCCCCTGCTGGATTCCCGCCTGCGCGGGAGTGACAAATGAATTTAGAGGAGATTGCCGCGCTACGCTCGCGTTGACATTAGTTCAATTGAAACACGCCCGCTTTTCAAGGTATAATGACTAGGTTCGCGGTGAGTGTAGCCCAGCCGGTCTAAGGCGCCAGGTTGTGGCCCTGGAGAGCGTGGGTTCAAATCCCACCACTCACCCCATCCCTATTTCTTCTCCGGTCCCTCGACGTGTATTTTCACGAGCACGCGTCCCCATCCCCCGCACTTGACGCCCACATCCGAGCAGCCGATAGAATCGAACAGCAAACCGTTCGGGTCAAGGTCGGCGGCGAAGCGTTCGAAGACCGCTACCGCAACCGGGTAGAGCTGGTTGACCAGCCCGAGGCACATGATGGGCGGGCACTCCGCGCTGACGAGGGCGCCGTTGCCGCTGATGACGATGCGCTGCCCTACCTTGTGCTGACAGATGCATCCGTGCGATTCGACCACATCGACGATAATTTTATGCGTGCGGAAGGCAGGAGTCGCCATCATTTTCATGAAACGGGGATTCGCCTTGAAAATCGCCATCTCTTCATCGGTATAGCCGGTGATGTCCTGAAATTTCTGCCAGGCCTTTACCATCTTATCTTCTGCCATTATAGTTTGACCTCCTCTTCATCGAAGTACATGACGATTCTGTCCGCGATGCGCGAGACGAAGCCGTGGTCGGCGATGACCGCCTTGCCTTGCGGAGAAGCGAAGCCGGCGTTCATGGCGTCCTTATCAGCGAAGTAGAGCTCCGCAATGCGGTAGTACGGGCGGTCTTTACCCCTGCCTTTACCGATGGTGTATTTGCGCAAGCCGGGGATTTTCTGTGCCAGGGGGATATGCTCTTCGTAGTACTGCTTTTCCGCTTCCTCGATGCTCACGCCGGGGCGCAGGTTCCAGATGGAGACGACTTTGAACATGGGCGCACCTCCTTAGGGAAACATGATACCACATGAGGGTGAAAAGTGCAGTGCAAATTTCCGTATTATCGTCTATAATTGAGCTTGTGCGCCTGTAGCTCAGTGGATAGAGCATCGGTCTTCGGAACCGAGGGTCGTGGGTTCGAATCCCCCCAGGCGCGCCACTTTTTGAAGCTAAAAAGCCCCCGAAAAGGATAACCGAATCAGGGGCTTTTTCTATTCTGCTAACAAATTGCTAACAACTGATAGTGGTTACCACCAACTGTCTGATTTTCTTCGTGCTCTTCTCTTCGGCTTTGGCGGTGGTTTAGGGCGAGAACGCAAATCTGAATCAGTCACGACCTTAGATAATTTGGTGATATACTGCGATTTGGTCGGGGCTACTCTTCGAGAGGAGAACAAGTCTTCTTCCACGTATCCCGCAACTCTGACTTTATGCTTTGCAGCAAGGAGCTTGAGTTCCTGGAGAGTGAGGTTTTTCAGAGACTCCTTTAACTCGGTCTTCGGGTCTTTAATATTCTGCTTTTTCATAAAGACAGCCCAGCTGTCGGTTCCTTGGAGCTTGTTGCACCTATGACACAGGCAGACGCTGTTTCTGAATGTAGTGATACCTCCCCTTGACCAAGCTGTCTTGTGGCCGATTTCCATCTCATCGAAGTCTATCTTCTTACCGCAGCCAGGATTCTGGCATCTTCCCTTAGCATTACGATATAGGATTTGTTTGTCTCTAATTCCAAGAGAACGCTTAGAGTCACGCTCATCACCAGAATCCCAATAAATCATTGTTGGCCTCCTTGATTAGCCATAGATTATTTTTTCGCAATTATAGCACAGGTGTGTCACTTATGCATGGTTGTGGCATTGTCCATTTTAGATTTGTTGCTAAGAACATCGTCAAAACGATTAGCAGCAGCTTCTTGAAGTCCTGGGGCTACGTGGCTATAGGTATCGAGAAAGTTTAAACGCAGAGCCTAGCCATCGGGTATGAGCTTTTGACTTAACGTTGTTTTGTGCTTTATATTTCGCCCAACCAGGCATGGAATACAGATAAGGCTAGCAGGTTCCATAACGGAGCCCTTCTATATCAGCAATGACTAATTCAGTTCATTTTGATTATTATAAGAGCCAGCCCGGCGTAACTTCGCTCTCACACGAGATAACAAGATTTGCTGGCTGAACGGTTTTCTAATATAGTCATCTGCGCCCAGTGTAAGAGATTTAACTGAAGATGATACTTCACCTACAGCAGTAGCCATTATTACAGGAATGTTCCATTTTTCCCGGATACGCTCAAGAGTCTCATAGCCATTCATTCCAGGCATCCTTATATCCAGCAAAACCATATGTACCTCACTGGAGGATAGTATCTTGAGCGCTTCGTCTCCGCTGGTTGCAGTTAGTACTTTATAATTATCCCCTTCCAATATCCTTTTAAGTAATTGTAAAGTGAATTGCTCATCGTCAACAACCAATATCGTTTGATTCAGGTCCACTTGTCACCCTCCTGCTCTTCACTTTGGCTTGTGTGTAATAATATTTGGTCACTATTTTAATCTCTCTGCAAATGATTATTTATTAATGGGTAATTCCACAATAAAAGTGGCGCCTTCCCCGGGTTTACTGTCAGCCCATATTCTACCGCCATGTCCGGTTACTATCCCATAACAGATGCTTAAGCCGAGCCCCGTCCCCTTCCCCACTTCCTTTGTCGTGAAAAATGGGTTAAAAAGACGTGATATGTTCTCTTGAGGAATCCCGGGGCCGTCGTCCTTAAAGATAATCTTGACATGTTCATCCGCTTGCTCAGTCACGATAGTTAGCGTGCCCTTCCCGTGCGCCTCAATCATAAAGAATTCGGCATTAACAATAATATTGAGAAATACCTGCTGTAGCTGGATAGCGTCCCCAATTACTTCAGGCAGGTCATTAGATAAACGAAAGATTGTCTGGACATTGTTTGTTTTCTGTTCGTAGGCGCGCAATTCCAGCGTCTTCCGCAGGATTTTGTTGACATCAATGGGTAATTTATCGCCCTGTTCGTTCCGTGAAAAGATAAGGAGGTTGTCTGCTATCCTGGCTGCCCGCTCTGCCTCTTTACTAACGATATCCAGGTCAGCCTTAATGTCAGAAGAGACTTCACGTTTACGCAGAAGTTCTGAGAAGCCGATGATGTTGCTGAGAGGGTTATTAAGCTCATGGGCGATCCCGGCGGTAAACTCCCCAATAGAAGCCAGACGGTCTTGAGCTACGAGTTGTTCCTGCATTCTTTTCACTTCGGTGATGTCCCGTAAAATGACCAGCCATCCCAGTTGCCGGTCATGCCTATCTCGCATTGGCGTCGTCTCCATTTCGTATAAACGTTCCTCTCCTGATGTCGCCAGCGGTAGCTGCACAGTACCACCTTCCACGTTTGAGCGCAGATTTTTCAGCACCGGGGATAAGGAGAGTAGCTGTTCTAACGGTTTGCCAATAATGCCCTTGCTTTCTCCAAATATCCTTAACGCAGCCTGGTTTGCTTCCAGCAAACGGCCATCATTGTTGAAAGCCAGCACTCCGGAGGACACTTGCTGAACGATTAATTCCCGGACAAATGGTATCGCCCTGAATAACTGCAAACGCATCACACCAATAATGATTATCAATCCTGAAATCGCAAACGTTACCGGAGTCAAATCTTTTCTCGGCAAGGGCAACAAGTCGAATACGAATATGATATTCCATATCAGTGGCAAACTAATGGCTACTACCAGTGAAATACCTTGCCTCGTATACAGAGGTATTCCGACAAATAATCTCCGTATGAGTATGAAAACCCCGGTAACAATGAGGGTGTAATTATAGGCTAGCGCTATCCAGAAGAATATCCCATAGGTCTTTACTGTCACCGTAAAAGATCCGGTTGTGGCCAGATGCGCATCATACCACATGAGATGATGCCATTCGTTAGTCCAGACCAATATTAAGGATGTCAGCGGGACAACGCAAAGGAGGATTAATTTACGTCCAGTCATCCATGAGTAATCACTTGTGTAATTAAGAGAAAAGACCAACCATGCTACCGAAACACTCATAGACCCAACGTAGCCGATGTTGTTGAAAAACAACTGCCCCTCAAGGGTGTAGCTATTAGCCTCAAGATAAAAACCCAGGGTCCAGATGAACGTGGCAGCAGCCAACGCTAACATTGCAGCTGCTCCCGGAACATGACGGCGCGGCCACGTTAGTACTATTGTTGACGAGCATACCAAGAGCGATATTATCATCGCGGAATGGTAAAAATAATAATAAGCGCCTATTACTACGTCCCCCAAATATCACGGATTTGCCGGCACCGCAAACGGCTACAGGATAACAATCAACGGTATATCATGAGATGATAAATTTTTTATACGTGTTTTTAATTCTAGCCTAAATCAAATTGCAACATCAACCTTATATTCATAGTACCAACGTCATAGTACTATATAATTATGCTACAGTTACAATACTAAGGGAATTATTTCCTGCCGCTCTTGCCACTGGACTGCCGACACTAGATGTTTACCAGTTACTGATTATGAAGATATCAGTGCATTTTTATAGGGCACGGAAAAGTTTATATACTTGTAAGTATTAAATGACGAGAAAACAATTTATGTTAATTCTATGAATACCTAAAGCTGCTACTTGATAACTCACCTGCTAACAAATTGCCAACAGAGACCGAATTGAAGACAAAGCTACACATCCCGGCAAAAAAACTAAAGCCCCCGTTTCCGGAGGCTTTTCGTCCCTGTAAAAAATCTAAATTATACCGTCAGCTTTCTTTTTCCATACGCTGGCGGATTGCCAGCGCCGCATAGTTCAAAAAAGTCTCGACTACGGCGGGATCACGGATTTCCTCCCGGTTCAAAAAAGCCACGCTGCCCAGCAGCTTCTCATGCCAGGTCAAGCCCATCGCATAAACAAACCTGATGCCGAGCAGCTCTTCCAGGTTCCGGCACACTATCAACGGCATAGTGTGATTGGCCAGCTCGTAAACACCGTCGGCGAGGATGGTCAACCTCCCGGCGGACAGCCCCTGGCGGCATGCCTCACTCACCAACGTCGATATTTCCGCCGGGTTGCTGCCTATCATGTGCAAAATCTTTTCCGTGTAACTGCCCAGCCCGGCCACTCCCCGCACGTCGAGCGTGTTTTTCACCTCGTTATAGGCATTGGCCAGCACGACGCCGGCATTGAGGAATTCCTGTAATGCCGAAGCGATAAACTGGTAGATATCATCGCCGGCACCGAGGTCGAAAAGCTTCTTGACCTGCCCCAGCAGAAAAATAAAACCTCTCTCCGAGGGCGATTTCTGGCGCGCCACGACAACATTTGCCAGAGGCCCGGCGAGTTCCTCACCAAAGCGTCCTTTACTTAAAGTACTCAAGGTATATCTCCTGCGCTCTACTTTTCACGCCCAGATTAACACCATGAAGGTAAACAAAGCATAAATTTCAACCCATCCCGAATATACTTTTTAAAAACATGCGCTCCTTCCCGGACGCATGCGATTTTACTCCGAAAGTTAATTATAACTTAAGGAAAAGCGGCCAATCTACGTTTTAAACCCGTACTAATTAACCATTCCGGGGTGACCGGAAAGTAACTGCACTGCCGGTTAATCAACCCCCCGACCGAACCTTTTGCGCAATTTCCCCAGATATGTTTCATGCCTGTTTTTGAGCTTTTACTCAACATCAAATATTTTTCGTCAAAAGTACCTGAAAAAGCCAAAAGGGCACTTGACTTTTCACTCAACATGGCATACAATTGGTTTACATTAGGTAAGGTATAATTATGGAAAACATGGAAAACGCCAGTAAATTCGGTAAACGGCTCAGGGAGTTGAGAGTCAAGCAGGGGCTCACCCAGCGCGGGCTGGCTTCGAGGCTGGATATTGACTTTACCTATCTCAGCAAGCTGGAGAACGGCGTCCTGCCGCCGCCCAGTGAAAAGGTGATTACTAACCTCGCCGGGGTTTTAAACGTTGATAAAGATGAATTGATGACGCTTGCCGGTAAGATTCCCTCGGATATCGCCGAGATGCTGAAGAACCGGGAGGCTTTAAAAATGCTGCGCTCCGGGCGTGCCCAGAAGAAAATCCGTGCCGCCAGCGAGCCGCAGAAAAGGAGTGTTGACATGCTCAAGCAACTAAATTTCCGAGGACTAAGCCGGGTGGCTATCCCGATTTTCCTGGTGATAGCCATCGCCGTATCGCTGTGGTATGTCTCGCCGACGAAAGCCCTGGAAGTCACCTTCCCGTCTCTTCCTACCGGGAGCATGGGTTCTTCCCATTCTTTCAGTGCGAAGATAGCCATCCAGAATGTGGGGGAACATGTTCCTCTCCAGTCGGCTAACCTGCAAATCTATAGCGTCACCGACCCCGCAACTTACAAGGCAGACTGCACCAATTTGCCGCTGGCGAACGAAACCAAGACCTATACAAGTGTCCAGACCGGCGGCGGTACTGTGTCAGTAACTGCCAGCACGGGTGCTGACTGGGTATACAGCGGACCTGCGGCCGGTACCTGGGACTGGCAGGGCGGCGCCTATAGCTCCGGCTACATGATGGGTTATAGCTATGGCACCACGGCGACGGTAACCTATACCATTACCTGGACATCGCCGTCCAACTGGCCTTCCGGGCAGTATAAACTCAAGATTGACCTTATCGTAGATGGGAATACGTTTACCCAGCTGAGCACCGCCTTCAATCTCAGTGCCGCGGGGGGCGGCGACGATGCTGGCGGAGCTGGCGGGGGAGAACCCGCACCGACCGGCACTGACGGCACTACGACCGTGGTCAATATAACCACCACCGACGGCGTCTTCACTGAGACGGTGACCGCCACATCGGAAGATGAGAAAGTAGAGGTTATCATCGACCAGGGTGTTACCGGCAAGACGGCAGAAGGAAACCGGCTGAGTCAAATATCCGTGACGCCGATGACGACCCCGCCGGCACCGCCCGCGCAGGCTAACGTCATTGGTTTGACCTACGACCTCGGGCCGGAAGGGGCTACTTTCGACCCGCCGATTACGATAACCCTGACTTATGACCCGGCGCAGATACCGGCAGGAGTTAACCCGCAAGACCTGGTTATCGCTTACTACGATGCGTCCACCGGGACATGGGTTGAGTTGTCTGATATCGTGGTCGATCCGGTGACGCACAAGATCAGCGGCAAGACCAGCCACTTCACCGCCTTTACGGTCATCGCTCCGGCACCGACGCCTGCTCCGACGCCGACACCGACGCCTACTCCTACTCCTACGCCTACGCCGACACCGACGCCGACGCCTACTCCTACTCCGACGCCGACACCGACGCCTACTCCTACTCCTACTCCGACGCCGACACCGACGCCTACTCCTACTCCGACTCCGACGCCGACACCGACGCCTACTACCCCAGCGCCCACGCCAACTCCGGCGCCCACCGGATTTAACTGGTGGATAGTCGTGGCAATAGTAGGCGGCATCGCCATCATCGGAATCATCATCTGGCAGGTAAAGGCCCGCCGGGAATAAGCGGCTAAAGTAACAACCGAATATTGCTCCAGTCGGACTCGCCTTCGCTACTCCGGCTGGAGCAATTCTTTTTGGGAAATAAAGTAAACCTCAGACAGCTATTAAGGAAGCAGTACTACCGGCAAAACCCGCCCCGCTGATAGACTTTTCCTACATCCTGAGATATACTGTTATACGCTTGGGGGCAATTGCCCGGAGGGAATAGTGCATAATAAGAATCCTTACATTTGGGGCGGATTGTGCCTGCTCGTTACCGGAGCTATCCTGCTGATACCCGCCTATTTCGTCCTGAACCTGACCTGGCTGGTAGCCCTGAGCGTATGCCTGCTGATACTGGCGTTCATCATGCTGGCGCTGGGCAACACCGTACCCCGCCTGTCTCCCGAAGTCTGCCAACTCCTGCTCGAGACCGGCATTGATAATATCGCCACTATCGTGGAAGAACTCGGCATCAAAACCAAGGCCATCTACCTCCCTTCTTCACTGACAAATGATACCAAGCCGCGCGCCCTTATCCCTCTGCACTCCGGTCCTGGCAAGCCGAATATCCTTAAAGCCCTCCCGCAGAGATTGATTACCCGCTACGGCACCGCGCCCGATGACATCGGCCTGCTCCTTTCGACCGTCGGCAGTAATGCGATTGAACTGGTCGAGACCATGCCCGGACCGACTCCCGGCGAACTGGAAATGTCACTGACCAATCTGTTCAGAGGCAAGCTCGGAGTTGCCGATAGCGCCAGTGTTATCTGCCAGAATAGCCACATTGAGGTAACAATCCAAAACCCCCGTATTGAAAATCGGGCAACATGGTCGCACCACTGCCTGGGCTGTCCTCTTGCTTCAATAGTGGCTTCATTTGCCGCCGAAGCGTGGAACAAGCCGGTTGCCATTACACAGGAGGAGTTCGGGAAAAAGCAGTACTCCATGATAATCGAGGTGCTCGATTGAAGATATACAATACCTATATAATGACCGTTTCCACAGTGCTGCTGCTCGGTACCGTTATCATGACCGCAATGCACGTAAACTCGCTGGCGACTTACTATACCGTTTATGCTGCCGCCGCCCTGACCATTACCGAGTTGTTCATCTACCTTAACAGCCAAGCCCGGCACAACCTTAACATTATCAGCGTCATGCTTTTTGCCGGCTTCCTCGTTGCATTATCGCTCCAGATAGTCAAAATCCTGACGTAACTCCGATTCATCAATCATGAAAAAGGTAATTCTTTTCATCCTGATACCCGTGTTACTGGGGGGGCTCTTGCTCACACTACCCGTTCTGGCGCAACCGTCCCGGGTCCCCCACGAGAACCCGTCTCGCGTCAGCGCCACCACCGACACGGCGGCGCTACTGCTGCAATACAGCAATATCTTCTACAACATAAACCGCAAAGAATATAATAATGCCCGTAACCTGGTGGGCGAAATGTCACAACCGGAGCTTCCTGCCGATTTGCGCTATTTAGTCGACCAGTATAACGAACTATGCCGCCAGTTAATCCATGTCATCAACAGTCTCGATGCCGCCCTCACCGAAGCAACGCGCCTGATTGAGGAGAAACATTCTGACGCCGCCATACCCTTGCTGGCTGATGCAGAGGTACTCATGGAGGATGCCGGGATGGTGACCACGGAAATAGACGCCGCTACCCAGCAGATGGCCCGAATGACCGGACTTTCAGCTGATGCCGCCCCCGCCCAATACAAAGAGCGATATGACCGCCTGATGAACAGCCTGCAGCAACTCAAAAGGCTTACCGAGGAATTCCGGATTCTGCAGCAAACCCTCCTGCAAAGCCAGCTCAAGCAGCAGGCAGAGCTTGTTCCTACCAGGCTTACTCTGGCGGTACCGGACGCGTCATTCTTTTCCGGCGATAATATCACGGTCACAGGACTGCTCAGCAGCAACGGCCGGGCGCTGGCTAACCGGCGGATAGCCATTATCACGGATAATATAACAGATAATATCACGCTGGCTACCGCCGATACCGACCCGAACGGAGCGTATACCACAGATATCATCATCCCCGGCAAATGGAGCCAGTACTACAACGACCGTGAACACTTCACCGCTCCCCTGGTCCTGCGCGCAAATTTTACGCCTGTCCCGGGGAATGATCCCAACCTTTCCGCGAGCGAAAGCCCTCCGGTATCCATCGACGTTAGTTTTTATCCCACCCGTCTTGACCTTTCTGTGCCGGATAACGTCTATCCCGGTGTTCCCTTTTTCCTCAATGGGCAAATCATCTCGCGCGGCGGTACCTCTGAGCGCGGGATTCAAATACTGCTTGATGACAATGAATATCCCATCGCTACCCAGAACGCCACCGGAAGTTTCAGTATCGAGGTCAACACGCCGCCGCAGATTTCAGCCGATGAACACTATTTAACCATCTTCGCCGAGCCCGCCGGCCGTTCCGGCGGGACATCGGTTAAGCAGAAACTACTAATTCTGCGTCAGTTGCCGGTACGGGTGGATATCCAGGTAGCTCCTCTGGTGGTGCTGTCCCGGCCTTTATCCATCAGCGGTCAAGTTTATTATGGAAACCAGCCAATGCCAGACGCCGGAGTAATGATACAGTGGCAGAATTCTGCAAGCATCGTCAACACCGACCATGACGGCACTTTTACCGCTTCATTACCAACCAGCATCGGGATCTCCATCTTTTACCGGCAGGATATTGAAATTACGGTCCAACCAACCGGTGGTTTACCCCTTTCCACAAGACTGACCCACCCGGTTTTTACCGTTAATCCGCTTACTCTATTCTTTCTGCTGGTACTGATTATAGCCCCGTTGCTACGCGCCCGCCGGACCAGGCGATTATCCGCACCACAAATAATCCCCGCCGCGACAAGCATGCCGGCGCATCTGTCCATTACCCCTGCGGAAATAGCAGTCAAACCAGGCTTTGCCGGCAGAATATGCGCCGCCTACCGGAACAGCCTGCGCGCCATAGAAGCAAGTACGGGCACCTTCATGTCCCCACCGACTACTTTACAGGAATTTCTTGGGGCAACTACCGCCATACCCGCGCCAGCCAGCCAGCCTTTTACCGCGCTTACCAACCTTACCGAAGCCGCGCTTTACTCAGCCTGCGAGCTCGATGAAGATGCCGCCGTGCGTGCGGAGAAGCTCGCCAGCGTTGTTCAAAAGGAGCTTTACCATGGCACTCCATAAGTTCTTATTACTGCTGGCGCTGGTTCTGGTGCTGACCCTCGCGGTCGTGGTCTGGTTTGTCCCCTCAAACGAAGACTTCCGCGCCGAAAATGACTACTGGAACGGCACCGCCAGCCTGCTCGCGGAAAGCGGTATCCAGCCGGTGGACTCCCTTTCCGGGCTACCCGACTTCCCGAATGGCGCCACCATCATTCTGATACCTTACACTGATTTCCAGCCCGCAGAACTGGAATCCGTTAAAGGCTTCATTTCGCGCGGCGGCACTCTGGTACTGGCAGATGATTACGGCAACGGAAACCGGGTGCTGGAATATCTCGGGCTCAAGGCACGGTTCTCCCGGCAGGCGCTGCTCGACCCGCTTTCAAATTACAACAGTCAATGGTTCCCCCGCATCATCCATTTCACTGATAATTTCCTTACCCATCAGGTAGAAGAACTGGTGTTCAATCATGCTACCAGCCTGGCCGACATAGCATCCGATGAAATTATCGCGCAATCCTCCATGTTCAGTTTTCTCGATGCCAACAATAACCAGAACTGGGACGAAGGCGAAGCTACTGGCCGGATGCCCGTAATCTCGCGCCACAGCCTCGGCAAGGGGCAAATCATCCTGATTGCCGATGCCAGTATTTTCATCAACAGCATGTCTGAGATGCCCGGCAACCGGCGATTGCTGACTAACCTCGCCGGAATCAGCCCGGCAGGGTTATATCTGGACCAATCGCACCTGCCGCCCTCCAACCTGCACCAGGCGAAAAATACCCTCGCTGCCACGCGCAGTTTACTTACCAAGCCATTAGGGCTATTATTATTGATGGTGCTGGCGTTTGCCCTGACGTTATTCCCGCTCTGGCACCACCGGCCGCTTTCCCGGGAAAGGAGCCCATCGTGACCACAGACTCAACAAGACAACACCATCTCGTCAGCGACATTATTGCCGAGGTATCAAAGGTCGTTATCGGCAAGAGCGATATCAAAGATATCTTACTCATCGCGCTGTTGAGTCAGGGTCATGTGCTCATCGAAGGTCTGCCCGGTACCGCCAAGACAACCGTTGCCCGCACCTTCGCCAACGCAATCGGCGGCACCTTCAAGCGGGTACAGGGCACTCCGGATATGCTCCCCGCCGATATTCTGGGCTTCTATCTTTACCGCCCTGATGGCAGCGCCACCTTCATGCCCGGCCCCATCTTTGCCAACGTGGTGCTCGCCGACGAGCTTAACCGCACCACTCCCCGCACCCAGTCCGCTCTGCTGGAGGCAATGCAGGAACAGCAGGTCACCATCGAACGTGAAACGCACCACCTGGAACAGCCTTTCATCTTGATTGCCAGCCAGATTCCCTACGGCGGCGTGGGCACCTCCCCGCTCAGCGATGTACAGGCCGACCGCTTCATGTTCCGCGTGTGGAGCCCTTTGCCCAGCATTGAAGAAGAAGACTGCATACTCCGCGAAATCGACGCCATTTCAACCTCGCATATATCCGCCGTTGCCACTCCGGAGGACATCATCCAGCTCCAGCAGGAAGTCAAAAAAGTCCACACCGCCGACAACGTGCGCCGCTATATCCTCGATATCATAGATAAGCTCCGGCACAACCCGGATATCAGCCACGCCCCCGGTCCCCGCGCCAGCATCGCCCTGCTCAAGAGCGCCCGCGCTCGGGCTTTCCTCAACGGCAGAGATTTCGTCATCCCGGATGATATTAAAACCCTGGCGATACCCGTCCTTGCCCACCGCCTGCGTCTCAGCAGCGAAGCCGAGATGGACAACATCACGATAGAAGCCATCATCAAGAAAATACTCCGGGAGACCGCCGTCCCCAAGGAAGGCATCACGGCTGAGGCTGAAACAACCGCCGCCACATTGCCCGAACCATACCCGGACGCCGTTGAGGAAAACAACCCGCCGGATAGTACGGCCGCAACCAGCGAAAAGGCAGAAACCGCCGCGCCCCCAACCGCATCCACCGCCCCGCCGAATACTATACCCACCACTGCTCGCGAAACCATCCCTGAATCAAGAGGTCCCGCCGGTAATCTCACAGAACGAGACTGGATATTGATAATTCTGGCGCTGGTCATCGCCACCATCATGATTACCATCGGGCTGCTCTCCTTGAGATAGCATATGCGCAGGCTTCCACGGTTATGTCAACTTTACGTTTTTTTGCTATTACTCGTTACGGCTATCCTTTCAGCACCGCCCTACCTGATACTGTCCCTCGTCCTGCTGGTGGGCATGCTTTTCCTGACCTTGCGCCCGGTTGCCCCGCCGCGCTTTAATATCATTGCCGCTATCGGTGTTATTTTTTTATTGCCGCCCGCGCTGGTGACACCCATCGGGCAAATCACCAATCTCCCGGCGACCGCCATTGAACTTTCTACGGCAATTTCCGTACTGCCGGTGGTTTATCTCCTTGATTATTACCTCAGGCAGTACGCCACCCGGCTCCATCCTATTCCCTCCGCGATCAAGGGACGAAGGGTAACTACCATGTACCGCACTTTGCTTTCCACGATACTCGTTACGATTGTGATTGCCATCCTTCTGGATGTCCGCGTCCTGCTGGCGACCGCCATCATCTTCGCCAGTTATCTGCTGGTAATCACACTGCATATTTTTTTCACGGTGCCGCGTGCTTCCCTTGCGCCCGCCAGCATCTCACGGCGGGTCATCGCTCATGCTACCGCCGAAGCCACGCTGGAGATTACCAGCCGCGCTAAGGCAGGAGTTTATGGCGCGGTTCAACCCGTTGACCCGTGGCTGGAAATTACACCGCAATACTTTGCCCTGAAAGGAAACACGGCAAAGCTGGTAATGAGAATCACCCCACCACTGTCCGGGACTTCGCGCCCCATGCTGCTGGCAGCTGTATGCGACATCAGGGGTCTGGTACAGGTCAACGAGGCGCTGGAACCTTTGGAACTCCACGTGATACCGCGAGCGCGGTATGCCGAGTGGCTGGCGGGAAAATATTTAGAACAGTCCGGTGCTGGAGCTGTCCCGTCAACCGACTTAACATCTCAGGAATTGCTGGCGACTACCCGGGGCATTGAATATCAAAGCAGCCGCAGCTATCAACCCGGCGATCCACTTCAAGGCATTGACTGGAAGCACACGATGAAGCTGCAGCAGTTCATCATCAGTGAATTTGCCGAAGCCGGGATGCCGCCCGCCATCATCGCGGTCAATCTCTCCGTCACCGAAAGCGAAGAGGCGGATAACCTGGCATTCAACCTGGTAACGGCGGCGCTGACCCTCGCCCGGAACCTTATCCCTTCGGCCTTGACCGTATATAACCAGCAGGAGGTCCTGCTCACGACCGCCGTCACCGCGCCCGAGGAAACCCTCAAACGCGCGCTTGCCCTCACCAAAAATATTACCGTCAGCGGGAACCCGCAGCAGTATCTGGAAGCCCCGGATGTCATGCGACTGAGGAGAAGCATCTCCGAATTGAAGCGGGTCGAATCCGAAGCGGTACGACGACTACTGGACATCCTGAGCTTCGAGCAAAAAGCTATCGAAAAGACCGCGCAGGAAAACCCCGCCACCATGGCACTCACGCTGGCGACCCAGCAGGTCCCCGCGCCGGCAGTGGTACTGCTGATTTCTCAACTCAACCATGATACGGAAGCGGTGCTGGTCAATACCGAGAAGCTGGCCCGCAGAAACTACACGGTATTACCGATAAGAACGACTATTTAAAGGCGTTCCTCGAACCTGTCCCGCCAGCGTAGAGAGAAGCCGGAACATCACCTTCATTCCACCGTAACGCTCTTGGCGAGGTTACGGGGAAAATCAATCGGGCAACCCAGCTTTTTCGCCGTATAGTAGGCGAGCAACTGCAAAGCCGCGACATTCACCACCGGGGAAAACAGCACATCGGTTTCAGGAATGGGAATCACCCAGTCCGCAAGATCCTGCACCTCATCATCGTCTTCTTCGGCCAGCGCCAGCAACGGGGATTTGCGGGCTTTGATTTCCTTGAGGTTCGCCAGCATCGCTTCATGAGTATTGTCCCGCGCGACAACAGCCACTACCGGCGTGTTTTCCCCGAGCAGGGCAAAAGGCCCGTGTTTCAGCTCACCGGCGGAGTAGCCCTCGGCATGGATATAAGAAATTTCCTTGAGCTTGAGCGCTCCTTCCAGCGCGATGGGGTAATTGATGCCCCGCCCCACGAAAAACACATTGGCATACTTCGCCAGTTCCGCTGCATAATCGGCAATGATTGCTTCATTATCCAGCACCTGCTGTACTTTTACCGGCAATTTCCGCAGGTTGAGAACAAGCTCGTCAAGATGCCGGATATCTATCCGTGAATAAGGCAGCGCCAGCCAGTACAGCGCAATCAGCTGGGCGACGAAACTCTTGGTCGCCGCTACGCTCATCTCCGGGCCGGCACGGGTATAGATGGTCTGGTCAGCAAGGCGGCTGGCGGTGCTGCCGACCACATTGGTAATCGCAATAACGTGGCAGTCCTCGCTCTTCAGCTTCTTGATTGCCTTCAGCACATCAGCAGTCTCTCCGGACTGGCTAAGGACGATAGCCTTGTTGCGCGTCGTAACTTTCCCGGCATAGCTGAACTCGGAAGCTATCTCCACCTTTGCCGGGATATTCACCAGTTCTTCAATGATATACTTGCCGACCAGCGCAGCGTGATACGAGGTGCCGCAAGCCAACAAAATAATGTCCTCCAGCCCATTGCCGCCCACTACCGCGATATCCGCCACCGGCCTCGCCGCCGAGATATATTCGCTCAGCGTGTCCCGTATCACCTTCGGCTGCTCGTGTATTTCCTTGAGCATAAAATGTTCGTAGCCGCCCCGTTGGGCGTCTTTCACCGTCCACAGGACTTTGTGCTCTTTCCGGAACACCTCCGCACCGTTGCCTCTAACCTTCACCTTGTCCG
>JAQTQH010000074.1 GCA_028712355.1 Dehalococcoidales bacterium | reverse complement strand
TCCAGCAATGTCTTGGTCTGCTCGAAGAGTGTGGTCAATCCGCCGATGCCGCTGCCCACGATAACGCCGATATTGTCCTGGTTGCTGGGGCTTATCTGCAGTCCGGAAGCCTTGACCGCTTGAATCGCAGCTGCAACCGCAAGCTGGGCAAAGCGGTCCATGCGGCGGGCTTCCTTACGGTCGATGTAATTCACGGGGTCGAACCCCCTGACCTCGCCGCAGAATTTGGTCTCATGGTTACTGGCGTCGAACAGGGTAATCGGCCCGATGCCGGACTTGCCCGCCATGAGGTTCGCCCAAGTAGTTGCGGTATCCAGCCCGAGCGGGCACAGCATCCCGATACCGGTCACAACGACACGATTATCAATATTGTTAATAATTGCAGTTACCTCCACCCCAGATTTATTTGGGAGATTGTAATCTGATAGTTAAACATTTAATCATTTTTACCATATTTCATGGTCATCTGCAACCAGAGACAGGCTTGATAAACCGCGATAAAGTTGTTACATTGAAGTGATATGGAGCACAGAGAGAGCAGCTTCAAGGGACGGCGAGGGCTAAGTATCTATTATCAGAACTGGCTGCCTTCAGACCGTCCCCGTGCCATCCTGCTGGTAGTGCACGGTCTCGCAGAACATGGCGGGCGCTACGGCAATCTGGTCAATCACTTTGTGACGGCGGGATATACCGTTTATTCTTTTGACCATAGCGGCCATGGCCGGTCGGAAGGTACCCGGTGCTACGTGCCCCGCTTTGCGGATTATCTGGCTGACCTCAGAAAAATGATTGACATAATACATGCGGAACAACCCGACCAGAAAATATATCTGGTAGGGCACAGCATGGGCGGACTGATTGCCGCCGCTTTTACCGCTTTATATCAATCGGGTTTGGCAGGGCTGGTGCTTGCCGCGCCCACGTACAAAGCAGGCGTCAGTATTTCGCCGTTTAGCCGTGCGATGGCGCCGATACTCTCTGTGCTGCTGCCTAAGATGGGCGTGACTGCTTTGGATGCCTCGGCGATTTGCCGTGACGAAGCGGTGGTTTCTGCCTATATCAACGACCCGCTGGTCTATCGCGGAAAAGTGACCGCCCGGCTCGGCGCGGAATTGCTTAGGGCAATGCAGCGGTTGCCGTCTTTACTGGCTGAGATTAAACTACCGGTTCTTATCCTGCAGGGTACTGCCGACCGTTTAACCAATCCAAAAGGCAGTTGTGAGCTATACGAACTGCTGGGTACGCCGGATAAAACTTTACAGAAATATGAAGGCTTCTATCATGAGGTTTTCAATGAAGCGGGCCGTGAACAGGTCTTTGCCGATATGGAAGCCTGGCTGGCAACCCGCGTTTGATATTGACATTTCTTCCGGTTTGAGATATAAATAAGGAAAATTGAATATCTGCTAGGGGAGCTGTCAGGCTGAGAGTCCTTCTTGCGAAGGACGACCCTTGGAACCTGAACTCGGTAATTCGAGCGGAGGGAAGTGCGACTGAACCAGAAGCCACGTTCGAGTTTCTGGTTTTTTATTGGGCACCAGTTCCATATTACAGTAAATGAAGGAGGATTTTATATGTTACCCCAGATTGGTAAAGTCGACCGCGCCAGCTTTGACCGCATTATCTTTCCCCGGCTGGGTAAATCTGATAAGACGGTCATGGTGGGTCCCCAGCACGGCGTGGACGCTGCCGTAATCGAGCTGCCTGATAAATCCGTGATGGTCATCGCGGAAGACCCCACCTTCGGCATGCCGGCATTGATGCCGCATTTCGGCTGGGCGATCGTCCATATCTGTGCCAGCGATATTGCCGTCCTGGGCGTGAAACCACGGTATATGACTATCTGCCTGATGCTGCCGCCGGGTACGCCGGATTCCGTGCTGGAACATATCTGGAAGGAAGTACATGAAGAGTGCGAAAAACTGGACATCGCCATTGTGGGTGGGCACACCGGGATGTATCCTGGCATTGCTTATCCGCTTAATGGTGGCTGTACGGTTATCGGCTTGGGAACTAAAGAGCAAATCACCGCACCTTCTAATGCAAAAATAGGCGACCGGGTCATCATGACCAAGGGTCTTGCGATTGAAGCCACCGGTATTCTGGCATGCCAGGCGGAGCCGGCGCTGGTCAAAAAATTTGGGCGGGAAATAGTGGAGAAGGGGAAGAATTACTTTTTTGACATGACCGTCGTAAAAGATGCCTTGACTGCCGCTCCCTACGCCCATGCCATGCATGATGCTACCGAGGGCGGACTGCTCAACGGAGTGTATGAAATCGCGGCTGCTTCCGGTACCGGCGTGACCATCTATGAGGACAAAATTATTTCCACTCCTGAAATTGATGCGATTTGCGGCTATTTCCAGATTGATCCGCTGATTTCCGTCAGCGAAGGGACACTGGTAGCTACGGCAGCGCCTCAACAAGCCCCTACGATGCTCGAAGCATTGCAGAAAGAGGGCATTGCTGCGTGGGACATCGGGGAAATTACCGCGAAAGACCGGATTTTTGTCCGTAAAAACGGCAAAAAAGAAGAGCTTAAGCCAGTGTCGGTCGACCCGTTCTGGGCAGCTTATTTCAGCACTCTGGAGACAAAATAATGAGTAGCATACAGATTGATGCAATACTGGGCAACCTGGTCTCGGCAGTGCACTTACTGGAAGCGCATCCGGAGTTTGCTGCGCTTATTCCGGAGGTCAGGGTGAACCTGGTCTATGCTCCGCCCGGTGCCCGCACCGCGCAGGAAGTTGCCGCGATTGACGGCAGAATTACCGCTATGCGCGGCATCCCTCATGCCCCGGGATTGCCCGCCCTGGGCGCTTCCGACCACATGGCACGGCTGGTTCTCGAAGTACGCAAGTATGATGCTGCAATAAATGCCGGCATCAACTTCAAGTGCGATTCTAAGATTATCAAGGTGGTAGAAGGCTATTGTAAAGAAAAGGGAATTATCTTTGGCTGCATCGACCGCACTAAAGAGCCGCCGAAGGTTACCGAGCGTGATGGCGCTTCCATGCCCTGGAAAATTAAATACCTGGTTGACACGTATGGTAAAGTGCCCGGGCTGTTCTACGAAGGTGATGGCTGGGGAAAAGAGCCCTTATTTGTTGCGATTGGTAAAGATGCCATCGAAGTCACGGAGATTGCCATTGAAATTGCCGGGCGCTGTGCGGCAAATAGAGGCAGGTAGTTTCAGCGCACGCGGCTGATTGCGGTAAAGACACCGATACCGATGGCCACCAGATCGAGAGCGATGCTGAAAAGCCCGGCGGGTAGTCCTCCCAGCACGATGGTCGTCAGGTAACTGATGATGACGCCGGCGCTGGCGACAACGGCGAGACCGGTGCCCCTCTTGCGGTTGACGGAAAGAGTAACTAATTCACCAATACCGTAGCCGATGCCCGCCGCCAGTATCAGACCCAGATAGAGCGGGGCAAAGGCATCTATCACCCACCATATCACCCCGCCGGCAATTCCCGTGCCAATAGCCACTCCTGCGGCTTTCAGGTAATGGATTGCGGACACCCGGTAAGTGGGCAATTTATATAGTCTGGCGCAGGCAGGGCAACGTGCTCCTACCGGCGTCTGCACCATGCATCTGGGACAGATGGGTTTGCCGCATCGTCCGCAGGACAGATTGGTCTCTACCTCAGGATGAGCGGCGCAGCGCATAGACTAAGAAAGGTCTCCTTCCTGTTTGCGTTCATCGGCGGGCTTGCGGTACATCCAGACCTTGCGGTCCCTGATATCACGGTCGAAAAGCAGGCGGTTAAGTAGCAATTTTTTGTTTTGCATCGTTTCCGGTAAAGTAGAAGGTTGCAGGCGTTTGATAACCATAATCAGAAGAAGAACCAGGAAGCCCAGGCTTAAAGCAGTTGGCTGGCTGGTCAGTGCCGTAGTCACAGGTGCTCCGGCGACTCCCAGTAAAGCTGGCAATGGTGAACTGTGCCATATTATCAGTCCGCTTAGTGCAATTGCCACGAAGGTAATAACTCCCCAGGGTACCAGCCCGTTTATCAGCGGGACAAATAGTATAAGCCCGGCTGATGTCCATAGACCTCTGCCGCCGGAAAATTTGAGGAAGACCGACCAGTTATGCCCCAGGACGGCGGCGATACCC
>JAQTQH010000036.1 GCA_028712355.1 Dehalococcoidales bacterium | reverse complement strand
TGAAGGCCGGGTCCTGCGCGGCAGAACCCTATGAACCCCGTCAGGTCCGAAAGGAAGCAGCGGTAAATAGTCGCTTCTGGGTGCCGCAGGGTTGCCTGGCTGGAGCCGGCTGACCCGGGCAAGCTGTTGGACAGCGTCGAGGGCGGGTGCACGGCCTCTTTCTATTGGATATGACGGAATCTCTGCTGGTACAAACCAAGCGACTCCTGCGCCAGGCCGACCTCAAGGCGAGGAAGGGGCTGGGGCAACACTTCCTCGTGGATGGTGGCGTATTGCCCAAAATTCTCGCCGCCGCCGAACTCGCAATCGATGACACCGTGGTGGAGGTGGGGCCGGGGCTTGGCGTGCTGACCCGGGAGCTGGCGCGGCGGGCGGGCAAAGTCATCGCCGTGGAGCTGGATGATAACCTGGCGACGCTATTGAAAAAGTCCCTCACCGGGTTCGAAAACGTCACGATAGTCAACGAGGATATACTCAAGCTCGACCCGGCAACGCTCGTGACAGACGGCAAGCCGTACAAGGTGGTCGCCAATCTCCCCTACTACATCACCGCGCCCGTGCTGCGCCACTTCCTCGAAGCAAAGACAAAGCCCCGGATGATGGTCGTCATGGTGCAGAAGGAAGTGGCAAAGACCATCACCGCCGAGCCGGGGCAGCGCAGCCTGCTCACCATCAGCGTGCTTTTTTACGGACAACCGAAGATTATCACCTGCGTGCCGGCGCGGGCATTTTACCCCGCCCCCGAGGTCGATTCCGCCGTGCTGCGGATAGATACTTACAAGAAACCCCCGATTGATGCCGATGCGAACGATTTTTTCACGCTGGCGCGCGCCGGTTTCACCAATCCGCGCAAGCAGGTGATCAATTCGCTGGCACAGGGACTCAACATACCCAAAGCCGAGGTGCTGGACTTACTGGTGAAATCTAATATCGACCCCCGGCGGCGCTCGGAAACGTTCACTTTAGAAGAATGGGGGCGATTGTGGAAGGTGTGGCAAAAGAAGAAGGGATAACTGCCATTGCGAAACCATCCCGAACACAGACTGGAGGCGTAGCAATCCCTTAGAATAAAGGGGAAAGATTGCTTCGTCGCTCCGCTCCTTGCAATGACACGGTAAAGAATACAGTTATGTTAACTTTATCGGCACCCGCCAAAATCAATTTAACGCTGGAAGTGCTGGGCAAGCGCGCGGACGGCTACCACGAAATCCGCTCCGTGCTCCAGACTATTACTCTCTGCGACCGCCTCACCTTTGCGCAAGATTCACGGCTGACCATTAGCTCTAATCTGTCAGAATGGAATGCCGGGCAAAGCCTGGTTTCTAAAGCCGTCGCCCTGCTGCAAAATTACACCGGAACAAAACATGGTGCTAGTATCAATGTGGAAAAACACATCCCGCTGGTGGCGGGGCTGGGCGGCGACAGCAGCGATGCCGCCACAACTTTGCGGGCGCTCAACGGTCTCTGGGATTTGAAGCTGCCTAACACAAGGCTGCTGGAACTGGCGGCGCAGCTTGGCTCGGACGTGTCCTTCTTCCTTTACGGCGGCACGGCGCTGGCAGAAGGCCGGGGAGAAAAGCTGACCCCCCTCCCACCCTTACCCCACCTCTGGATAATGCTCGTCGTGCCCAGAATACCACCTATTCCCAACAAGACCGCCCGACTCTACGCATCTCTCAAACCCAACCATTTTACCGATGGAAAGATTACGCAACGGCTTGTAGATACGCTAAAGGCAAGTAAAAAGTTTGATAACTCCCTGTTATTTAATACGTTTGAAAACGTGGCATTCACCCGGTTTGCGGAACTGGACACCTACCGGAAGCATCTGATAAAGCTGGGGGCTAAGGACGTGCACCTTGCCGGCTCGGGGCCCACCCTGTTTACATTACTTGAAGGTGAAGCGCAGGCAAGAGATTTATTTACAAGATGCCATAACCAGGGAATGGAAACATATCTGGCGGAGACGGGAGAAGTTATATGGTAATCTTTACTCCCTCTTCTCCTCTACCCACCGCACCTCATCCTCTCTACTTTTTATCTTGCCGTCCAGCCGCGCGTTGCGCAGACTATTTAAAACCTCTTTGATATGCCCGCCGGTAATACCCATGCGGGCTAAGTCCGCCCCGGTCAGCGCTGTTCTGATATGGCGCAGCTTGTCCAGGTACTCTTCAATACGCTCACGCGCCAGCGGCACTTCCATCGCCAGCATAATGGCTTGCAGCGCCGTCGGGTGGTAGCCGTCCAGCAGGGTATAAATCCCGCTCGGGGTCAGGCTGCGGTCGGTCAGTATGTCCAGCTCGACTTTGATATTGGCGACATCTTCCAGTATCCGCGTCACCGTATTGGGGAATCGCAGATAGCCGAGCAGCCGCTCCGCTTCATCGGCGGTCAGGCGGCAGGTCAGCAGCGCCACATATAAGGCAAGCGCGGGCGGCTCCGGTGCGGTAAGCTGCCGCGCTCTGACAAACCTCTCAGTGAGCCAGTTATCCCCTTTAAGCGAGGGATGTATCTTTGCCAGCACGCCCAGCTCGGCGGCGCGGCGCAAAGCTTTCTCCGGCAGCGGTTCCTTCAACACCAGCTCCAGCTCGTGGCGGACGCGGTCGCCGCTGACGGTGTCCAGCATCAGTATGCCCTGTTTCAATAATTCCAGCGTGCGCGGCTCAATCTTGAAGTCGAGCCGCTGCTCGTAGCGGATGGCGCGCCAGATGCGCGTGGCATCGTCGATAAAGCTGCGCTCGTGCAGGATACGAATGGACTTGCGCTCTAGGTCGGCAAGCCCGCCGAAGCGGTCGATAAGCTCGCCGTAGCGCGGCGCACTAAGCTCAATTGCCATGGCATTGATGGTAAAATCGCGGCGGAATAGGTCGGTCTGGATGTTGCCCGGCTTCACGGCGGGCAACGCCCCGGGCCTGGCGTAAGTTTCGGAGCGCGCGGTGGCAATGTCCGCACTCCAGTCGTCCCATCTCAGCCGGGCGGTGCCGAAGCGCGGATGGGCGACCAGTTTGGCGGACAGCAATCCCGCCAGTCCTCCCGCAAAGGACTTCGTATCGCCCTCCACCACGAGGTCAAGGTCGAGGTTCTGCCTGCCCAGCAGGAGATCGCGCACCACCCCGCCGACCAGGTACAGGCCATCCCCGCAGGTCTCGGCGACGCCGCCCGCCGTTACCAGGAAATTGACCAGCTCCGCAGGGAGCCCCTCTTTGATTTTGTCCGCTAGATTCATCTTACTTCATATTGTCATTGCGAGGAGCCGCATCGACGAAGCAATCTCTCACACCACTCAACCAGATTGCTTCGCCTTCCCTCCGGGAATGGCCTCGCAATAGCATTATAAACCTACTTGGTCAAATTAATCATATTGATACCGACCACAATCAGGATAGTAGCGGCAATCCGCGTCAGCATCAATAAACGGTTCGATGTGTGGATGAGGAAGTTTGGTAAAAACAGTCCCAGCAGAAACGAGTACACCGCCACGAATACGGGTCGGCTGCCGATAACCGTGGAGACGAGGGAGACCGGGCCCGTGTTGAGCGCCCAGAACTGAAGCGCGATGCCTACCAGCGAGACCGTTTCATCGAGGAGCACATAGCCGATGGCAGCCTTTCTTTCCTTGTAGTTGAGCCATTGCCGGATGATGACCGGGCGCAGCGCCACCGCCAAAAACACGGCAATCATGCAGAATTCATAGAGGCAGAAGGCATTCCAAGGTGAAAAACCGGTCATCAGGGCTTTCTTGCGCAGGATGTCCGAGATTGCCCAGAGCAGGGCGGAGACAAACATGCGGAACAAAGACTTCCCCATATTTTTCCCGGCTGCCGGATTTTTCTCGAAGGAAATCATCATCGTGCCCGAGACCACGATGAGAATCGCCAGCCACTGGAGATAGCTCAGTGATTCATCGAAGACCCAGATTGCCATCACCGCTACCATGATGGGATAGGTATAGATGATGGGGATAACACGGGAGACTTCTTCGCTCTTCAGCGTGTAGAGCATGAGGAGGACGGCACCGCTGCGCACGAGCCCCGCCGCGATAGCGTAAACAATAGGCTGGTAGCTTACCCCCGCCGGCAGGGGATTGGTGTAAAAGAAGAAAAGGGCGACAGGCAGGTGGATGAGCGCGACGGGCAACAGAAAGGCACGCATGCTGGGCAGGCGTTTGGATAGGAGGTGGCTGTCAATCACACTTGCTACACCCATCAGGGCGGTGCTGATGAGGGCAAAGGTCATCCAGTGCATGAGCAAATCCTCCCGATGTCAGCTTGACTTAAGCTTACTATATTTGGTACGAGTTTGCCTAGTCCTATTTGAAGTGTGCCCCATCCCCCTGACCTCCCTCCCTTCGGAATTGGAGGAAGGATGAATTATATTTTCCCGAATGGGCATCGCCCCTTTGGGCTTTCCTTATTTTTATTTGTGCTCTATCCCCTCGCTCGCTTATAATTAGTGCAATATGAAGGTTGTTGCTATTGTGGGCATGGCGGGTTCCGGTAAATCTGAGGTTGCCAGGGTGTTTGAAGAAAAAGGCTTCGCCCGTGTCCGCTTCGGCGACATCACCGATGAAGAAGTGAAGAAGCGCGGGTTGCCTCTCAACGAACAAAATGAGCGCACCGTGCGGGAAGCCCTGCGCAAAGAGCACGGCATGGCGGCGTATGCCCGGCTCAACCTGCCCCGCATCGAAGCCGCTTTGAAAAAGTCGGATGCTATCGTGGATGGGCTTTACTCCTGGGAAGAGTATAAATTTTTGAAAGACCAATTCGGCGAGCGTTTTACCGTGATTGCGGTAGCAACATCCCCTGACACGAGATATAATCGACTTGGCGCCCGTCCCCACCGCCCGCTTACCATCCGGGAAGCCTCCAGCCGCGACCGCGCCGAAATCGAGAACCTGAACAAGGGCGGACCTATCGCCATGGCGGATATTACCATCTGCAACGAGTCGACTACCGCCAACCTCCGCAAAGAGACGGAAAGGATTATCAATAAACTGAAATAGCAGGAGGATTGTCAACCTCACCCCCTACCCCCTCTCCACTCATGGAGAGGGGGAGAGAATTTAGAGAGGGGGCTTCGCCCCCTCTCTTTAATACTTTCCTTTCCCTGAATTCCGCAGGGAAGGGGTCAGGGGATAGGTTACAAGATAACATCATGAAAGAAATTGCCCGCCCTACCATCGATGAGTATTTCCTGAAAATAGCATCCGTCGTCGCCGAGCGCGCCACCTGCCGCCGCCACCACGTCGGCGCGGTTGCCGTGCGGGATAAGCACATCCTTTCCACCGGATATAACGGCGCGCCCGCCGGGGCGAAAGACTGCCTGGAGCTGGGCTGCCTGCGGGATGAGTTGAAGATTCCCTCCGGGACGAGGCATGAAATCTGCCGCGGCATCCATGCCGAGCAAAATGCCATCATCCAGGCGAGCCTGCACGGTGTCAGCCTGGAAGGCAGCACTATCTACTGCACACATTCGCCATGCGTGCTCTGCGCCAAGATGCTGGTGAATGCCCGAATCAAGCGTTATGTCACTTTCGGGAAATATGCCGACGATTCTTTCCTGGGTCTTTTCAAAGATGCGGGGATTGCGTTTGAAGTCGATGGGAGACCATCAGCAGAGGTCAGTTACCTGGACTGATGATATTTCCTCTCCCCTTGTGGGAGAGGACTAAGGTGAGGGATAAAAAACGCTGGTTAAAGCCCCCTCACTCTAACTCTCTCCCACAGCGAGGAGAGAGAACTTTGACTCTCTTAACTAGTGCTTCCTCTTGATGACCGTCCGCACGGCCTGAGCGATGTCCTTCGCGGTCAAGCCATACCTCTGTAATAGCTCGGCAGGTTTGCCGGATTGCCCGTAGCGGTCGTCCATCGAGATCAGCTCCATCGGCACCGGGAGGTTTTTAACCAGTACCCGCGCTACGATGCTGCCCAGTCCGCCGTGTTCCAGGTGCTCCTCGGCGGTAACGATAGCGCCGGTCTCTTCCGCCGCGCTAATAACGGCTGACTCATCGATGGGCTTGAGCGTCGCCATGTTGAGCACGCGGCAGCCTATATTTTCTTTCGCCAGCAGGTCGGCGGCTTCCAGCGCTCCGGCTACCATGATGCCGCTCGCTATGATGGTCGCATCGTTGCCCCGCCGCATCAAGGCCGCTTTACCGACTTTAAATTGATAATCTTCCGGGCAGACCACCGGCAGCTTGGGCCGCCCCAGCCGGATGTAGAAAGGTCCGGTCTGAGCGGCGGCGGCTTTCACCGCCTGCACCGTCTCGACCGCATCAGCCGGCGCGATGACCGTGAAGCCGGGCAGCGAACACGCCAGGGACAAATCTTCAATCGCCTGGTGGGAAGGGCCGTCCTCACCGACGCTGATACCGCCGTGCGTGACCACAAGTTTCACATTAAGCCGCGGCTGGGCGACCGCCATGCGCACCTGGTCGAAGCAGCGCCCCGGCAGGAAAACCGCAAACGTACTGGCAAAGGGGACCTTACCCGATGCCGCCATCCCGGCGGCAACACCGACCATGTTCTGCTCGGCAATACCAACGTCAAAGGCGCGGCCGGGAAACTCGGCGGCAAACATGCCGGTCATCGTGGACTTGCACAGGTCAGCGTCCAGCACCACGATATCCGGGCTGCTCCTGCCCAGTTCCACCAGAGTCCTGCCGTAGGCTTCCCGCTGCGATGCTTCCTGAGGCATCTTAAGCCAGCTCCTTTAAAGCCTTTTCCACTTCGGCAGCCGTGGGCGCCTTGCCGTGAAAATCAACATTATTTTCCATGAAACTCACGCCCTTGCCCTTGATGGTATGAGCGATAATCACCGAGGGCTGTCCCTTGATTTTCTTCGCCGCAGTAAAGGCATTCAATAACTGGGTAAAGTCATGACCATCGGTTTCGATAACATGCCAGTCGAAGGCGCGCCATTTTTCCGGCAGGGGCTCCAGGTTCATTACGTCGCAGTTGCAGCCGTCGATTTGCAGTCCGTTATTATCGACAATCGCGGTGATACTGTCCAGCTTATAATGGGCGGCAGCCATCGCCGCTTCCCACACCTGCCCTTCGTCGCACTCCCCGTCCCCCAGCATCACATAGACGTGATAGTCTTTAGCACTAAGCCGCCCCGCCAGTGCCACACCGATACCGAAGGATAAGCCCTGCCCCAGGCTTCCGGCCGACATTTCCACGCCGGGGGTCGCGTTACGGTCGGCGTGCCCCTGCAAGCGGCTGTCTATCTTGCGCAGCGTTTCCAGCTCGGCGATGGGGAAATAACCGCACTCAGCCAGTACCGCATAAAGCGCCGGCGCGGCATGACCTTTGCTCAGGATGAATCTATCGCGGTCAGGCCAGCGCGGCTCGGCGGGATTATGGCACATTACCTTGAAATACAGAGTGGAAAGAATCTCCACAGCGGAAAGGGAACCGCCGGGATGCCCGCTGCCCGCCTTGCCGATGATGGTCACAATGTGGCGGCGCAGATGCCGGGCCAGCTCTTTCATTTCCTCGAGGGAAGGACTGCCCGATTTATCTGCTGACGAAAAAGCCCCGGCTTTGACGATACCCGCCGAGGCTGATTTAGAAGTATCCGATGACGGCATCAAAAATCCCCTTAAATGACGAATGATTATACAATAATTTCAGGGGGGAAGTCTAACGCAATCCTGAATCCGCGCTGACCTGCCTGCTATTTCTACAGCATTCCCGCCAGACGCCGCCCCATCTGGCGCGCCTGTTCCACCAAGGCAGCATCTTTTTGCACCTCGCCCATTCCATTGGCGCAGCCGGTCAGCGTTACCAGTCTCTGTTCAGGCGTATCGACGGATAGTTTCAGAAAACGGCGGAGCGCCCGCACCGTCTGGTCCATGCCTTCGCTGCCGCCGATGACAATTAAGCCGGCACAGGTCGCTTTCAGCGGGATATCATGGGTATAGAGAAAGTAGTTGCGGTCGACGAAGGCTTTCATCTGGGCGGTCATGTTGAAGTAATAGACCGGAGTCGCCAGTATCAGCCCGTCCGCCAGACGGAACTTCTCGATAATGGCGGGGGCATCATCTTTCTGCCGGCACTCCGCCAGCGTATCGCAATCGTCATGACCCGAGCAGGGATTAACACGATACCTGCAAAGCATAATTTTCTCGGTCTCGATACCCTGATTCTGAATTTCCTGGAGTGCTACGTCGGTGAGATAGCTGGTATTCCCCTTCAAACGCGGACTGCCCACAACAGCAACGACTTTCACGGTGAGACCTCCAATTTATTATCAGCCCAATCTTACTCCACAGTATGTTTACTGTCAAAGCTTTACATCCGCCGCCTGATATCTTATCATATTGCCAAAATACAGAAAGGACACCGACTTGGAAATTCTGCTTGCTGTTGGCGCCATTATCGCCGCTTACCTGCTGGGCTCCTTCCCCACCGCCTATGTCATCGCGAGGCTGAGAAAGGGCTTCGATATCCGGCAGGTGGGTAGCCGCAACCTGGGCGCGATGAACGTTTTTTACAAGGTGGGCTTCGCCGAGGGTCTGCTTGTGCTGGCGGGAGACATCGGCAAAGGCGCCGCCGGGGTGGCATTTGCCCGCTTCCTGGGGACGCCGGAACTGGTCCAGTTTCTCTCCGGGATTTTTGTCGTTATCGGGCACAATTTCCCCGTTTTTCTCAAGTTCCACGGGGGGAGGGGTGGGGCTTCCTGTATCGGCATTCTCATTTACCTGATGCCCTGGGGCATTCCTATCTACGCGAGTCTCTTCGGTCTCTCTTTACTGATTACCCGCTTCCCCACCCTGAGCTACAGCCTGGCGTTTTTGTGCTTCCCTTTCGTCGGCTGGCTCGTCTATGATAGCTGGGCACTGGCAGTATACTCTCTGGCGTTGCTCCTGCTGCCCCTGTTAAAATACACCCCCAGGATTATCGAGATGCGCCGCACCGGGGGCAGCTGGAAGCACGTGCTCTACCGCCGCAGCCTGAAAGACCGCCTGTGAAAAGCTATCATTCTGAACGAAGTAAAGAATCCGTACCTGAATAGCGGGTTCTTTGTCGCGGTGCTCCTCATAATGACAGTATGGTAAAATCTCTTTAAAAAGAAGAAGGGGGCTTGCGCCCCCTCTTGAATTCCTACCATACACAAACAAGTCTATAGCGTCAGCCCGATTTTAAAACCTTCGCTGGTGGCGCCCAGGATATGCCGCACCTTTGCCGAATCACCGATGTTATAGACCTCGGCAACTTTGCCCTGCAACTCTTTAAACAGGCTGTCGTTGGGGCAAAAACCCGCCGCCAGCACGACGCTATCCGCCGGCAGTGACTGGCTCTTGCCATCCGGGGTAGCAACAGTTACTTCATCTTTGCCTACCTGCGCACACGTCGTGCCGGTGAGCATATTGACTTTTACGGCACGCAGCCCGTCCAGCCGGCGGCGGCGCGCCATCGGCAGCATATCGGCAGCAAGTCTTTTCAGCATCTCCACCACGGTTACTTTCTTACCCTGCTCAGCGAGGAAATGAGCAGTCTCGCAGCCGACCATGCCGCCGCCAATGACAACCACATCCTGCCCCACCTTTGCCTTTCCCGCAAGCACGTCGGCAGCCAGGATGAAATCGACACCCGGCGCACAGCGTATTTCAGGTCTCAGGGGGATACCGCCGGCGGCAATCACCACGGCGTCCGGCTTCATTTGCAGGATGTTATCCACAGTGGCGGTCGTATTCAGTTTTACCTTCACGCCAGCCTTATCCACCTGGCGGATAAGATAATCGCAGAAAGGAGTGATATCCGCTTTGTAAGGCGGCACCGCCGCCACTTTGAGCTGCCCGCCTAACCTGGCTTCCCTTTCAAACAGAGTAACCTTATGCCCGCGCCGGGCGGCGACTCGTGCCGCTTCCATGCCCGCCGGTCCGCCCCCCACCACCACAACCTTCTTAGCCTTAGCTGCCGGCTTAAGCTGGTATTCGCCTTCTTTACCCATCACCGCGTTGATAGTGCAGGCGGTATCTTCTCCCGCGAAGAAACGGCGTTCCAGGCATTCCATACAGCCGATACAGGGATTGACATCGTCCAGCCTGTCCGCCGCTGCCTTACCGGGTAAATCGGGGTCGGCGATAAGCCGCCGCCCGATGGAAATCAAATCAGCTTTACCATCCGTCAGAATCTGCTCGCCGAGTTCGGCATCGAGCCGCCCTACGGCAATAACCGGGACAGTCGCTACCTTCTTCACTTCGGCAGCAAGCGGTGCCAGGAAACCCGCTACGTCGCAGGAAGGGGCTTTCATCACATAGGAACCGGCGCCATAGGCGGAAGCGTGAATCGCCTGCGCGCCCGCCGCAATCGCCATCGGGACGACCTGTCTGGTTTCTTCGATGGTGATGCCGTTCTCTAGCCCATATTCTACTCCGCTCAGACGTACCCATACCGGGAAATCGGCTCCGACCGCCTTCCTGACCGCCTGTAAAACTTCAATAAGGAAGCGCGCGCGGTTTTCCAGCGAACCGCCATATTGGTCGGTGCGGAGATTGGTCGCCCGGGAAAGGAACGATGAAATGAGGTACTGGTGCGCCCCGTGTATTTCGACCCCGTCAAGGCCGGCTTCCTTCGCCCGCCGTGCGGCAGCGGCGAATCCCTGAGTGATATCAGCAATCTCGCTGACCGTCAGTTCGCGGGGCGGTTCGCCCCCGAACAGCGAGACCGGAGAAGGCGCCACCGGCGGGTTACCGGTGAGGTCTTTGCGAATATCCTTACCGCCATGGTGCAGCTGCACGGCGACTTTTGCACCGTGCTTGTGGACTGCATCGGCAAGTTTTTTAAAACCGGGGACGGTGCTATCTTCGGCGAGGCTCAGCTGGAACTGGTAAGTCCGCCCCACCGCATAAGGCGAGGTAATTTCGATGATAACCAGTCCCGCGCCGCCGCGGGCGCGGGCTTCATAATAATCAATCAGCCGCTGAGTGACCTGCCCTTTATCCGTAGCGTAGCCGGTATACATCGGCGGCATGACGATGCGGTTTTTAAGTTCCATCCCGCCGATTTTTCCGGGTTCAAAAAGTCTCTTAAATTTGGTGCTCATAAATACTCCTTATAGATCATTTACTGCCCTGTCATTGCGAGATTATCCTTCGCAGAAGGAGGCGAAGCAATTTTATTCAATCCTCACGAGATTGCTTCACCTTCCGGATCTGATTGGGATAGTCTCGCAATGACAATCGGATATTCTCTCATCAAAAGAGGGGCATTGCCGCCCCTCTCCGATATTCCCCTGATAAATGCTCAAAACCGCCGCTACATCTTCAGCATGACCTTGATGGCATCGGGAGCATCCGATTGGGTCGCAAAAGCCTCGGGGGCTTTGTCCAGAGGGAAGGTATGGGAAATCAGGGGCTTCGTATTTACCTTACCTGAAGCCATGTATTCCATCGTGCTCGTGAAGTGCCCGCCCAGGATACCGATTAACGTGAGGTTCTTATTGGTCGCATCGATAGGTTTCCAGGTGACCGGCTGCTCGTAGAGTCCCACCAGGATAACTTTTCCGCCGCCGCGTGCGATTTTCAGCGACTGATCAAAGGTAGCCTGCTGTCCGGCGCACTCGAAGACGACATCCGCGCCCAGCCCTTTGGTCGCCTTGATAACTGCCGCCGCCGTGTCCTCTTTAGCAGCATCAATGATCATATCAGCGCCGCTTTCTTTAGCCGCCTTAAGACGGCTGGCGCGGCGCCCGGCGGCGATGACCTTCTTCACGCCGACGGCCTTGAGCACCTGGACAATGCCCAGCCCGATGATGCCCGCACCGATAACAACACAGGTGTCTTCCGGGGCGACCTTGGCGCGGCGCACCGAGAACGAGCCTACCGAGACCGGCTCGACCGTAGCGCCCTGTTCATAACTGACCGTATCCGGCAATTTGAAGACGGTACGGTTCAACTGAGCATTGGGCAGCAGCACATACTCCGCCATCGCTCCGGCGAAGTGGTCTCCCGCCAGTTTCATGTTGGAGCAGCGTGCCGTCATCCCCTGCTTGCACCAGTAGCATTCCCCACAGGGGCGAAAGCCGACGCCGGTCACCCGGTCGCCTTTTTTAAAATCTGCCACGCCGGCGCCTATCTCATAGACATCGCCGCTGAATTCGTGCCCTAAAATCAGGCCCGCCTTGTCCCCCTGTCGATAGATATGCAGGTCCGAACCGCATATGCCGCACGCCCGGACTTTAATCACGATGCTGCCCGGTTCGACCTTCGGATTGGGTATGTTTTCCATCCTGATGTCACGCTTGCCATGCAGTACCGCTGCTTTCATTTTACCCTCCTTAATGCTCCTGTTTTGTGTTATTTAAGACGCCTATACACTAGCACAACAAATTGCACGGTTGCAAACACTGTTACCAGGCAACCAGGACTTCCAGAACAGTGTCATCGTAAGACGGCGTGGCATAAGTATAGCCGCCGGAGGGAATGACACTCTGGTAATAGCGTTTGCCCAATTCCAGCTTCACCAGTTCATCAGATTGCGGCTCGATATAAATAATACCCTTATCGATGGTACTAAAAGCGATAATCGCGTGTCCCGTCTCGTGGGGGAATTCGAGGGAAACATAGGCGCAGCGGATGCCTTGCGCATCCGCATTATTGCACACTTCGGTAGCGAAGTGGCGGCACTCATACTCGCCATCAATATAGCTTTTCCGGTCGGTCATATCTGCCTTCAAGAAATCAAGCATCTGCTGATACGTGGGGTCTTTAACGTTGTAGCCGTGTCCGCTCACCAGTCCCTGATAGCTTAGCTGGAGCGCCGCCAATTCCGCCTGCTGCCGTTCTAACTCATCACGGGCGGACTGCAACTCGCCGGCCTTCGCGCTTAGATTATTCAGCGCAGCGGCGAGTTCCGTCTGCAGGCTGTTTAGAGAATTTTTGGTGCGGGTAAGCTCGTTTTTTGCCGTATCGAGCACTTTTTGCGTTGAGGTCAGTTCAGTATTAGTTACTTCCGCCAGTTCTTTGGCAACATTCAAATCTACTCTGGTGGCGGTCAGTTCCGTCTGCGCCGCGCTTAAATCCGCCGCGGTAACTTCCAGTTTATTCGCGGTTTGCCCTAAAGAATAGAACAGGAAAAGACAGGCAGCAGTCAAAACAATTACTAATATCCATCTCTTCATAGACGACTCCTGTTTGGCGTTACAATTATCGGGTGAGGTAGCGCCAGGAAAGAACGATGCCTGCGGTGATAAAAACGAGGGCAAACACACCCAGGAAAATGAAGTCCGTCAGTATTTTGTGGGCATCAGCCGGATAAAGTAAGAGCTGCCGTGACGCTTCCGTGGCATAAGACACCGGGTTAGCGCGAGCGATTACCTGCAGCCAGCCCGGCATCGCCTGGATCGGGAACAGGGCATTGCTGGCGAAGATAAGCGGCAGGTTGAGCAGATTCATGACCGCCATGTGGGTCTCCCAGCGGGTTGTCCGGATGGCGATGGTGATGAAAAGTGAAGAGAGCCCGCCTGCCATCAGGAAAAGCACGGCCAGCACCCCCAGCAGGTTAATGGGATGAAAACCGGGACCGAACCGTAGCCCCAGCGCCAGAGCGATCAGCAACACGACTAACGCCTGGCTGGTGGCCCGGATGACTGCCGCGCACATCTTGGAAACGATAATCGTCGTGCGGGAAACCGGAGTACTGAGCACCTTGTTTAAAAACCCCAGGCGGCGGTCCCAGACGAAGGACATGCCGCTGAACATCGTGGTAAAAACCACCACGAAGGAAAACATGCCGACCGCCATAAAGGAGAAGTAATCGGTCGTGCCGAAAACCTGCTGCATCATCGCGGAGGCGCCGGGGAAAAGCCCCCCGATGTTCATCGCTTTGCCGAACAGCCCGATCCACAGCACCGGCTGAATAATAGACATGAACAGAGCGAAAGGGTCTTTATACCACTTCTTCAACTCGCGGTTGGTCAGCGCCCCCAGCCCGTGGAATACATTTTGTGAGGGTACCGACAGGTTCATCCTCTTGCCCTTCTCATGGTAAGCCGACGCTTCCACGACTGATCAGCACCTTCCTGCTCATCGCGCATCTCGCGGCCGGTTAGTTCCAGGTAGGCATCCCCGAGAGTAGGTTTGGTGAGCGACATGCGTAACACTTTATGCCCGTGATTATGGATACTGCCGATGACCTCAACGGCCACCTCTTCACCATCGGTCAGCTTGAGACGGTATTTGTTACCGTCTTTACCGACGACCTGCACTTTCGGCAGCTCCGAGAGCATCTCGCTGATGTCCGTCCCTTTATCTTCGATTTCAATTTCCATGACATCTCCACCCAACGCCGCCCGCAGTTCCGCCGGCGAGCCAAGCTTGATGAGCTTCCCCCGGTCGATAATGCCGACCCGGTCACAGAGACTGTCCGCTTCTTCAAGGTAATGCGTGGTCATGAACAGGGTCATGCCGTACTGCTCCTTGAGCAACCGGATGTAGCCCCAGACGGCAGCACGGGTCTGCATATCCAGGCCAAGCGTCGGTTCATCGAGAAAGAGGACGTGCGGACGATTAATAAGCCCGCTTGCCAGTTCCAGCCGGCGGCGCATCCCCCCGGAGTAGGTCTCCACTCTGCGCCCGCTGGCGCTCTCCAGAGCCAGCAAATGCAGTAACTCATCGGCACGCTGCTTCGCCACATTCTTCGGAATGGAATAAAGTGAAGCGCAGAGCATGATATTCTCGTAGCCGGTCAGGTCCTCATCCGCCGTGTATTCCTGCGGCACTACGCTGATGCAGCTCCGCACTTCACGGGCTTGTTTGAGAACATTAAAGCCGCAGATACGAGCACTACCAGTAGTAGGTTTGAGGACGGTGGTGAGCATATTGATGGTAGTGGTCTTACCGGCACCATTCGGTCCCAGGAAGCCGAAAATCTCACCCTGAAAAACACCGAAGCTGACGTTATCTACCGCCAGCACTGCCTTGCCAAAATACCGGCTCAGCCCCTCCGCCCGGATAATCTCTTCAGGCATATCTAAGCTATTATGGCACAAAGCTATACTATAGGCAATTTTTCTACCGGATTCTGATAGCCATTTATGCGGGACCATAAATGTCATTCACCGCAGCACAGAGAGGAGATAAATATCCCGGAAGACAGCGGGCAAGATTGCTATCTGAATCTGGAAAGCCTGTTTTTGCTTGACACTGTGTTAAGCGCAGCAGTATACTTAGATGCTGGTGAAGCGTAAATTCACCGTTCGTTGACGCGGGGTGGAGCAGTGGCAGCTCGTCGGGCTCATAACCCGAAGGTCGTTGGTTCAAATCCAACCCCCGCTACCAATTTTTGAAGCTAAAAAAGCCCCCGGTCTCTAAAAGATTCCGGGGGCTTTTTGGTTCTTGCTACGAATTTGCTACGAATTCACTCCGGATTTTGCTACGAATTTCTCTTGAGTTTCCTTTTTAAATTCTTTGCCTCGGGACCGGACGAAGTCGTCAAAACCATTAGCGGCAGCCGCTTGAAGACCCGGCATGATATGAGAGTATACATCTATGGTGGTCGCTATACTGGCATGTCCCAACCTTTGCTGAACCACAGCGGGATGTACGTTTTGTTTTAGCAGCAGGCTGGCATGCGTATGGCGAGCATCGTGAAATCGTACGCCGTTTAGCCCAACTCGCCGGGCGAGCTTCAGCCAGGCGTGCGTTACCGTATCCGGAAGCCAAGGAAATATTAAGTCATCTTCCTGGAGCAACTTCCCCGCGTGCAATCTTTCATTTTCCTGTTTAGCCTTGTATTCGTGCAGTATCTGAACCGTTGAAGGAGAGAGGGCAACCGAGCGTCTGCTCTTGGCCGTCTTGGTAGGCCTGAATACTGTTTCGCCGGTTCGCAGGTGGTGGAGGCTTCTGGTAATGTGTATCTGGCATAGAATCAGGTCAACGTCTAACCACCTCAGTGCTAAGAGTTCGGATCGACGCATCCCGGTAAACAAGGCGGTATAGAACAAAGGATAGTATTCGGTCTGTTGAGCCGCATCGAGGAATCGCTGCAAGTCCTCTTCGCTTATCGTGTGCATTTCGGGTTTGTCGAAGCGAGGCGGGTCAATTGAAGCAGCCGGATTTCTTACCATCAGTCCCCATTTCACGGCGGCTTTCAGAGCACCGTGCAAGGTAACGTGGTGATGGTGAACCGTGCGCCCTGACAATCCTGTTGCACGGAGGTCACTGTAGTATTTTAACAAGTGTTCAGGCTTCAGGGCTGTTAAATATATTGTGCCAAGGTTTGGCACAATATATTTTCGTATCATGTGCTCGTACCCTTCGGTAGTGCGCGGTGCCAAGTTGGGCCGTGCATATTCGTTCAACCAGCGGTCGAGGAATTGGCCTACAGTAGTCTTTGAAGGCTTGGGAAGGGTTCCCGTTTCCATCTGATGAACTAATTCGCTAAGTCGGTCCTTGGCCTTGCGGATACTTGATGTCTTGAGGTTGATCCACTGCTGCTTACGTCTGCCATTGGAGTCCAATGGGTGTTGCAGGACAGCAGTCCAAGTTGAACTACCCTTGCGTTTTATTAATCTGCCTGTCATTGCTTTCCCTCCAGACTGCTTTTGAATACAGGATTGCCAAAATTATCTGAATCATGCCATTTTCTTGAGCCAATGGTGATTGTTTAACGAATTCATTTAGAGCATTAAGTCCACCACTCTTCATCGCATCGAAACAATCATTTATCATTCTTACCTCTTCTTCAGAAAGCGTGCGTCCTTTGTGCCGTTTGATATCTTCGTGATTGACTGACCGCTCTTGCTCAACTGCGTCCAGGACAGCTTGCCGGTATTCGGTAGGAATTTTACTCCACCAGGCGTTAAGAGAAGCGTCGCTGAAAGGGTTTTCATTAGCAAAGTAGAGGCTATCAAGGTCGGACGTATTTGGGTATTGCTCATTCATTTGCTCGCTTACGCGCTCCCTCAGTACGTATCCGTTCACTATCACGGACAGCCACCATAGTCTTCCATTGTCATCAGAGGTTAATACGCTGATTACTGGCTCGGCGGCTGGATACAACCTCGCTACCCATTGGGCTTCTCGTATTGTTATCGTGCCCAGTTTGCCTATTGCTCCCTCAGTAGCTCTGAGTTTCTTCATCTTCATCAATACAGGAACAATATCGGGCGAAATACTATATTTAGCACAAGCTCCCACACACCAGGGTTGATCAAGTTCGCTAGGTTGCTGGTTACGGGCCTCCGATATCATCTTGGCCAGCGTGTCCTCTGTTGGTGAGACCTCCCCCATCTTCTCGATAAGGTCCTCAAGACGCACTGCCAAGGCTCTTCGAGGCATATTCCTGCTATCGTGAATAGCCTCATTGATAATTAACCGTCTGACCTCTTTTGATATTTGGGGGCCTCTCCCCGGTCCTGTTTTTGCCATTATATATGTTCCCTTTATATAAGTTAATCTGTGCCTAGTAATTTATAACTATGTTCCTTTAATATTAGTAGAAAGGCTGATAGATGTCAATACCTTTCCAAAAATATTTTTGGGGTGACAGACATGAAGAACCGACTCAAAGAGTTCCGCG
>JAQTQH010000035.1 GCA_028712355.1 Dehalococcoidales bacterium | reverse complement strand
CGCTTTTACGGGAACGATAAACACAAGGGATTGCTTCACATTTTCTCTGGAAACGGTCTCGCCATGATTATAGCAACTAAGTTCGGGTAAAAGGCGTGAGCCGCCCGCGCTTTTTGCGGTATTGTTGTTAATATTATAATATGATAAGCACTTAGATTGATGCCTTGAAAAAATATTCGCGGCTATGCCATAAATAATACGGGGTAGTAAATATTGGACAACGTTTTAACGATAATCATGGCCGGTGGGGCCGGTGATAGGCTGCAGCCTTTGACCCGGGAGCGGTCCAAGGCGGCGGTGCCGTTTGGCGGTAAATTCCGGATTATCGATTTTACGCTGAGCAACTGCATCAACTCGGGCCTCCGCAGAGTCTATGTGCTCACCCAGTACCGCTCGGAGTCATTGAACCATCATGTCCAGAACGGCTGGGGTATCTCAAGCTCCGGCCTGGGCGACTTTATTTACTGCGTACCCGCGCAGCAGAAACTCGGGGCAGAGTGGTATAAAGGAACGGCGGACGCGGTAAGGCAGAACCTGGACCTGATAACGGCGAAAGCCGCGGAAGATATCCTGATTCTTTCCGGGGACCATATTTACAAGATGAACTATATCCAGATGCTGGTATCACACCGGCGCAAGAAAGCAGACCTTACCGTATCCGCCATCAGGGAAAGGAAAGAGCAGGCCGCCGGGGCGCTCGGCGTACTCGAAGTTGACCAGGAGTACAAACTGGTCGGCTTCGAAGAGAAACCCGCACAGCCGAAAACGCTCGCTGAGGCGCCGGACTTTGCGCTGGCTTCGATGGGTGTCTACATTTTTAAAGCGAGCACGCTGCTGGAAGTTCTGCAGGAGCCGGGCGACGATTTCGGCAGGCAGATTATCCCGGGGATGATTGGCGGTCAGCGCAACGTTTTCGTTTACGATTATGAAAAAGAAAACCAGATCGAAGATTTTAAAATCGAAGTGAAAGACGGTATCAGGGAAAAACTGCTGGTCGAGCGTACCCGTGATTCATCATACTGGAAGGATGTCGGTACTATTGACTCGTATTACGAGGCAAGCATGGACCTCCTGGGGGTCGATACTCCCTTTAATTTATACGGGGAGAAGTGGATGCTGCGTACCTATCAGCGCCCGCTGCCGCCCAGCAAATTCGTCCTCGGCGGGAAGGCTTCGGAATCCATCGTGTGCGATGGCTGCGTCATCAGTGGCGGGACTGTCTGGAATTCGATACTTTCTCCGGGGGTGGTCGTGGAAAGAGGCGCCGAAGTAGAGCGGGCGGTGTTGTTTGATGGTGTTATCATCGAGCCGGGCGCCAGAGTAAAGCGTGCGATTATCGATAAGGACAGCAAAATCCGGGCCGGCGCCTTAATCGGCTATGACCCGGAAGCGGATAAGAGCAGGGGTTGTACCATATCCGATAACGGCATCGTCGTCGTTCCTAAGGGGACAGAGATAATATAAAGAAATCACCTCCTACCTTTTTAACAGTACCTGCGATTTTTTCTATGGCGCCAGAGGATATCTCATTTCATGGCGTATGCTATAATTTCTTACGGGACTAAATTATTTCTGTCCGGGGGTTACGGTGATATACTGGGCGCAATTATTCGATTTTTATCAACCGCCGCCCCAGACGCCTCAGGCGCTGGAGAATATCTGCAACGAATCCTATCGGCCGCTTCTCGAAGTTTTAAGCCGGTATCCCCATGTAAAGGCGACGCTGAATATCAATGGCGCCCTCCTGGAAAATTTACATAACTATGGATACCGGGATATTATTTTTAACCTTCAAGCGCTTGGCGAAAAGGGTGATGTGGAGTTCACCGGGAGCGGTAAATACCATCCCATTCTGCCCCTGTTGCCTCCGGCGGAACGAAAAAGACAGATAGAATTGCATAATGCCGCCGGCGCCCGTTTTCTGGGTCAGTCCTACGGGAATAGCGGCTTTTTCCCTCCCGCAATGAGTTACAGTAGCGCCATCTTGCCCGAAGTGATTACTGCCGGGCACCGGTGGTTGATATTGAGCGGGATTGCCTGTCCGAAGGAGTTGCCGACAGGCAAAGTTTACCAGGTGGAATGCGCAGGGAAAAAGATTCCCGTCTTCTTCAGGAACGATTTGCTGAGTAACAAAATCAGTTCTCCGCAGACCGACCCCCGCGGTTTCCTGGAGCAAATCAGGCAGATGAGGGGTGAAGCAGAAAATACATACGTCATTACCGCTCTGGACGCCGAGACCTTCGGGCATAAAATTCCCGGTTGGGAAAGGCTGTTTTTGAGTGCCGTCTACGAGCAGATGGACCCGGCCCGGGTTACCAGAGAGAAGGTCGAGCGGACCAGGATAGAATATACCAAAGATGAGCCGGTTACGGTTTGCCCTGTTTGCGGCACGAAATTCCTGCTGGTCTTCTCCGGCGAACTGCCCAGGCTGGGGAAAGTCACCTGCCCGAACTGCCGGACGGAATTGACCGTGCATTATAAAGAAGCGGTAAAAAAGGGTGAGGGTAAGATAATCAGGTTATTCCAGGTGCCGCAAACCCGCGAGCAAGCCGCACCGGAAATCAGGATGGTGACGGTAAGCGATCTGTTGCGCTTATTCCCTGCGGGAGAGACGGTCGTGCCGGAAGCATCGTCCTGGAGCACATCGGCGGAGGATATTCGCGCCGGGAATCCTTACCCGCTCTGGCAGGATAAAGACAACGAAATCCACCGGCTGCAGTGGGAGCATCTCAACCTTTGTATTGAAATTGTGAACAAGGCGCAGGAATGCGCCGATAGCGATGAGGGTAAGTCTCTTTACGGCATCGCCCGCCATTTGCTGGATATGGCGGAATACAGTTGTCATTTCCGGTGGGCCGGCTGCCGCCCCGTACCGGACACCAATCTGGTACAGATTGGCTTGTATGACCAGTGGCGGGCCATGATCAACGCTTACCGGGCGATCAACCAGAGCGGCGCTGATGCCGCAACGAAGTCAAGCTGCTACAACAAAATCACCGTCGCCCGCACAGTCCGCGATAAGATAATAGACCGCCTTTTCGCGATGTAAGGCGGCTCTCCGGCTGCTCCTCTCATTTTGTCACCGCGCTCCTTGATGCTTGAACCGCCGCTCAAAGCAACGGCCGCGCTTCGGATTTTCCGTTTTTAGAAGCTGAGAATCATCTTGACAAAAGATAGTTCTTAGTGTTTTAATCATTTAACCATGCAGTTATATTCCGGTTTCCCGCTGTGGCGGATGCTGATTCAATCTTATCTTCATTGATATAAAATATGTGATGATTGGACTATTGCCTTTTTCAACAGCAAGCAGGAAAAACCTGGTTGTCTGAAAACAGACAAAAACAGACGATGCCGGGAACAGGATTTAAATGCCTGACCGGTCCTGTTCCGGTTTAAACCACTTCAAACCGCCTATGGTGCCTAGAGGATAGGACCGGTATGGTACATTTCCAGAGGCATCTGGAAATGGGGAACGTATCTCTCCGACCGGGTCAATTTCCCGGATGCCACGGCAATAACTTCCTGGAACAGGCGCTCAGCTACCTGGGTAATTGTTTCTTTACCATCGATGATGCTATCCGCAAAGATATCAAAAAACTCTTCTTCCCTGGGGTCTTTCGGCCGACTGCGGTTGCTGACCACGGTTATCACCGGGAGCGTTTGCAGACCGCCCGACCAACTGACGAGGCAGCCGCGGAAGCTGCTGCTGATGCCGCCGCCCACATTCATGATGTGTATCTGATTACCGCTGGCGGCTTCGGCGACGACCAGCTCGCTGGTCTGGGCGGAGCCATCCATGAAGTACAAGCCTTTCCCTTGTGGGCGTTCCGCGTTTTCCAGGACGCCTTGCAGCGGGGCTTTGCCGGTCTTCTCAATATTCCCGAGGGATTTCTCTTCTAGTGTCGTCAGTCCGCCCTGAATATTCGCAGGAGTTGGTTGCGAGCCCCTCACATCCTCTCCGGTGGCTTTAATCCGCGCTTCCATGCGGTCTACCGCTTCGGTCAGTTGCCGGGCTACCCTTTTATTAATCGCCCGCTTGGCAATCAAATGAGCCGCCCCGATCATCTCGGTGGTTTCGGAAAAGATAACGGTGCCGCCTTCCGCGATAATCCGGTCCACGACGATGCCGGTGGCGGGATTGCCGACAATCCCCGAGGTGGCATTGGAAGCACCGCATTTCAAACCGATGGAGAGATGGCTCAGGTCAAAAGGCTGCCGTTGCATCTGTGATGCTTCGGTGGCCATGCGGCGGGCGGCGGCCAGACCTTTTTCCAGTGCCGGTTCATACCCGTCACTATCGAGAACCGTCACAAACTCCACGGGTTTCTTAGATTTCTTGATACCCTCATAAATCTCTTCCATACCGATATGTTCACAGCCGATTCCCACCACAACCGCCGCAGCGACGTTGGGATTAGCGCCCAATCCAATCATAGTCCGCAGTGCCCGCTCGTTATCGTCCTTGAAGCGGACGCATACGAAGTCGGGCAAGAGGGGCACCGAGCCCTTGACCTGGTTGCTGATGGTGGCGGCCAGCTCGTTAGAGCAGTTTCCGCCGGATATGATCGCCACACTGTTACGTACGCCTACCGAACCATCAGGCCTTTCGTATCCTAAAAACTTCGTCGTCTCTTTTTTCATAGCATCTTCTCCTGTCTATTCGCCAGTTTATTAGTTCCCGGGGACGATAGCACTTTCCACGTTATGAACGTGAACATGGTCCCCCGGCCTGATAGCCTTGCTCGCCACCCCGATTACCTCCCCGTATTTCAGGACTTTCTCTCCCTTTTTGATAGGAGAAAGAGCTATTTTATGCCCGAAGGGTACCGGATTCCGGGAGATTATCTCCTGCACCACCTCGCCGGATGGGGTAACAATATTCACCTTGTCTCCTGCTTTAATGGCGGCAAAGCAGGTCCCGGTATTGTCTTTCTCATTAATCATAATGCTTCTTTTCATTTTCCAGGCCTCCTGTGTTTAAAGCGCTGCGAATCTGGTTTAACAGAGTAAAGCAGCTTGAAGCATGATAGCACCAGTATTTGTCAGTTGTCAATCAGGCATAGGGCGTTCATTTCCGGCCCCTCTTTTTCAGAGTGCGTTGCCAGCGGCTGCTAGGTTGACTGCCCCATCCCTTGGCGATAGTATACATCACGTCCAGCCCTACCGTACCCAGCCGCTTGAAAAGACAGGGGTAGGCTAAACGGCGCCCGAAGCCGGACGAGATGACATCATCCACTATCGCCGGGCTGCCTATCCCCTGGTCGACCAGTGATTCGGCTGCGTTCAGGATGACTTTCTGGATGCGGTTGCCGATGAAGCGGAGTGCCTCAACGCCGATGATGACTGCGTTCTTCCGCTTGCGGCTATATTTTCTCTTGCCGATACGCCCGCATGTAGTTCATGCAGAAATCGTCATACCCCAGCAGAGCTTTAGTAGCGATGACCGCCGCTATCGTGTCTTTATCGCGGACATCGATGATGAACGCGTTCGCGCCGGCGCCGGCGAGCATCGGGATAAAGGTGCGGTTGAGCAGCTTGCGCCGCGGCAACCCGAAGCTGACGTTGCTCACGGCGCAGACGGTATTTACCTTAGGCTCGTAAGCTTTAATCAGGCGGATGGAGTCCAGTACCTTAAGCGCAGCTTTCGTATTGGCGGCGATTGCCATCACAGCGACATCGATATAGAAGTCTTCCGGCTTTAAGCCAGCTTCGCCGGTCTTCCGGAGGAGGACTTTCGCCATCGCGAAGACATCCTCCGCGGTCTTGGGCATGGTTCCGCCGCCCAGGCACATCCCGAGCACCTGGCAATCGTGCTCTTTGATGAAAGGGAGCAGCACTTCCAGACAGTGCGGCTCCAGCGTCAGCGAGCTGAGCATGGGGCGTTGCTTGCACTCCGGGTAGACTTTCACCAGCGCCTCGGGGTTGCTGCTATCGAGGACCAGGGGAATCTCTATCGCGGACTGCACCGTCTGTACCAGCCAGATGAGGTCATGGGCTTCATCCCGCATGCCGGCGCCGGCGTTGACATCGAGCATATCGGCGCCTGCTTCTACCTGCCGGCGGGCTAAATCCGCGACGAATTTCCCATCCCGCTGGTTAATCGCTTCGGCGACCGGCTTTATAGACGCGTTGATGCTTTCTCCAATGATAAGCAAATTGTCCTCCTGTTCTATGTTGATAGTCTGGGCAATCCCGCAATTTTTCTCATAGTATTAATGAAATAGATGTAATTTTCAAATGCTGACCTGACTCCCATGAAACGAGATAATATATGATATCATAAAGGAAAGGTGCCGAAGTGCACTCAATATCAGGTGAGCCGGATTTCCTCAGGGGCTTAAAAAAAATTGTGTGATATTGCTGTTTAACTAAAAACAAAACACGGAATCGCCAATAATGTTCAAGAAAGAGGTAATATGAGGTTAGCGAACAAAATAGCTTTGGTTACTGGGGCGAGTCGGGGCATCGGACGAGCGATTGCGTTCACGTATGCTCGAGAGGGGGCAGATGTCGTGGTCAACCACGCGGCTTCTGCCGCACAGGCGGATGAGACCGCCCGTGGGATTGAGGCTGCTGGGCGCCGGGCAGCGGTTATACAGGCAGACGTGGGGGATAAGGCCGCCGTCGATGCCATGGTTGACCGGGTGCTCCGCGAGTTCGGCAGGCTGGATATTTTAGTAAACAATGCCGGCATGACCAAGGTCTGTCCTTCAATCGACGTTCCGGAAAAGGACTGGCGGCGGCTGATTGATGTGCTGCTGAGCGGGGTCTTCTTTTGCAGTCAGGCGGCCGCCCGCGCTATGTTCAGGCAAAAGAGCGGTAAAATCATTAATATTGCGTCTGTCGCCGGGATGGGCGCTTTTCCCGAGCGGGCGGCCTACGGAAGCGCCAAAGCTGGTGTCATTGAGCTGACGCGGGTGCTGGGTTGCGAATGGGCGCATCGTAACATTAACGTTAACGCCATCGCACCGGGTTATATCAAGACATATATCATTGAAGACCTGATTGCAAAAGGCGCTTACCGGGAAGATAGCCTCACCAGACGTATCCCTCAGGGCAGGTTGGGCAAGCCGGAGCACATCGCGGATGCGGCGGTTTTCCTGGCGTCCGGCGAATCCGACTATATCAACGGGCAGACCATCGCCGTCGATGGCGGATTTACCGCCTATTCTTACTTGGAATCGTGGCTGCAAGATAAGCATGACCAGTAAGAGCGGATAATTCATAGCGAGAGGGAGAAGTGAATATGCCGGATAATGAGATTTGCTTTTTGACGGCTGTGCAGATGGCGGAAGCCGTGCGGAAAAAACGGCTATCTCCGGTAGAAATAACCGAAGCGTTTCTGCGCCGGATAGAACAGATTAATCCCAGTTTCAACGCGTATTGCACGGTAGCCGCGGAGAGCGCCTTCAAGCAGGCGCAAGAAGCCGAAGACATGGTGATGCGTAAAGCCAGACTGGGCGTGTTGCATGGTGTGCCCGTGGCGGTGAAAGATTTCGTTTTCACTAAGGGGATACGTACTACGGCGGGCTCTAAAATCTACGAAGATTTTATTCCTTCTCAGGATGCTGTTATCGTGGAGAGGCTGAAAGCCGCCGGTGCCATTATCATCGGAAAGACCAACACCAGTGAGTTCGGCTGGATTGCGCTGACCTATAACCGCCTCTTCGGCGAGACGCATAATCCCTGGAATAAGGAATACGTATCCGGAGGTTCCAGCGGAGGCTCGGCGGCCGCTGTTGCCCTGCGCCTGGCGCCGATTGCCACCGGCAGCGACATCGGCGGGTCCATCCGGGTGCCGGGCAGTTTCTGCGGCGTCTTAGGGTTGAAAACTACCTTCGGTCTGGTGCCTCAGTACCCGGATTTTCCGGGTGGGGAGACCTACCTGACGGGATGGGGTCATATGTGCAGCGCCGGCCCTATCACCAATACCGTCGCGGATGCCGCCCTCGCCCTGCAGGTAATGGCTGGCCGTGATGATAGGGACCCGCGCTCTCTTCCGGTTACAGGGCAGCGTTATCTGCCGCTTCCGGAAGGTAATCTCAAAGGACTGCGAATCGCCTGGAGCCGAGACCTGGGATTTGTTACAATCGACCCGCAGGTGGGGGATGTCGCGGAAGCCGCCGCTAAGGTACTTTCTTCCCTTGGTGCAACGGTGGAAGAGGCTCATCCCGGGGTAATCTTCCCGGAAGCCGATTTTTCAACGGTTATCGGCGTGCGGCTGGCTGCGGCCTTGCAGAATCATATGGTCAAGTACCGTGATGTGATGGACCCGGTACTGGTACGTTTTCTGGACCGCATGAAAGATAAGCTGGCCGTGGATTACGACCGGTCGTGCTTAAAACTGCTGGAATGTCAGGACGCCATCCGCCCATTTTTTGATAAGTATGATTTACTGCTGACGCCCTCCGTGGCGTTGCCGCCGTTCAAGTCGGGGATGTTGAACCCGCGCGAGATAGATGGTAAAAAGGTATCTCCGCTTGGCTGGACGGCGTTTTGCTGCCTCATGAACATCTCCGGGCTGCCGGCCGCTTCCGTTCCCGCCGGATGGACGCAGGACGGATTACCGATAGGTATTCAGATTGCCGGGCGCCGCCTCGAGGAAAACACGGTCCTGAGAGCTGCTGCTGCCTTTGAGAAATCAGTGCCATGGCAGTCTAAGCGCCTTACTGTTGACTGATGATGGGTAGGTCCTGGTATATTGAGAGTCAAGGGCTTTTTTGATAGTATTTTTCAACAATGGTCACTCTTTGCACTAGCCGTAGTCCACCAACAAGGCGTATAATGGTGCATCTTCCTGTAGCCGCGATGTTGAGAGGGGCAAAGGTTGAGCACGGTTATTCGCCTGGAATAATGGGTACTGCGACTGTGCCGCTTGCCCCGGAACTAACAGAGTATTATACTTAAGAAGTTTTACTTTAAAGGAGAAGAGCCAATGCCTAATGCCAGGAAAAAGACCGCGGAATTGATTGAGAAGACTACCGGCAGCAAGAAAAAGGCAGAGGAGTACCTGCGGAAGACTCAGGCAACCATCGACAAGGTGAAAGAAATATTCAAAACTCCAATAGACCCCATCTACCGGGACGTCCTGATTAAGATTGACGATAGCATGCGGGACTCCAAGTACCTGCTCTACATCCTCCACAAGCTCATGAACGTCGACCAGGCGAAAATCGTGCTCGCTTTGCCGGACAAATATCGGGTCGCTGCTGAAGGAAAGGCGAGCCTGGACCCGGCCGATATAAAGGTCACCGAGCAGTTTGCCCGAGATCTTGGTATGGACAAGAAAGCGGTTGATGAATATCTGCTGGATCTATATTACAAAGGCGTCGTCCTGCCCACGCGTAAAGGCTGGCAGCCGCCCCGTTCCTATATGCAGTTCAAGGATTCTGCTTCCAATAATCCCCGGGCACACGAGCCGCTGGGTGAAGAATACTTTGAACTTTGGGCGGCGTTCCTGGAAGAAGAGGGGAATGATATCCGCTTCGTAGGTCTGAAGCGGGTTAGAGAAGCCGGAGCTGCATTCAACCGTATTATCCCCCGGTACCAGTCGATTAAGGACATCCCTGGGGTACTTCCTTTTGAGAACATTATGGCGATACTTGAAGGTGCGGATATTCTTTCCTTGACCAACTGTCCCTGCCGCAAGGGTTATAATAATCGCACCTGCGATATCTCGATTGATTCATGTATCAATTTCGGGAGGACCGCCGAGCATAATATCAACCGGGGCAGCGGTCGCAAGGTATCGCTCGACGAAGTGATGAAAATTTTTGCCGAATTGGATACGAAGCCGATGATTCACATGGTGGTGAACAAGCGCGATATCACGATGGGCATGCTCTGCAACTGCCACTGGGATTGCTGCGCTCCGCTCCAGGCCCTTTATACGCAGTCCGACCTCAAGACTACCGATGTTGTGGCAAAGAGCCGTTTTGAAGCTGTTCTGGATGCGGATAAATGCGTCGGGTGCAAGAAATGTCTTAGTCTTTGTTTCTTTGAAGCCATTGATATGGTGCCTGACCCCGGGACCGGCAAGCTGAAGTCTACCCTTGATGTGGAGAAATGCATGGGGTGTGGGTGCTGTGTGGTGAACTGTCCCACGGGAGCTCGTACGATGAAGCTGGTGCGCTCCCCGGAGCATGTCCCGGAATAACGGCGGGCAGGTGTCTACTGTGAACAGCGGAGGAGAGAGATGAAAACGAAACTTACCGAACTACTGGGGATTAAACATCCCATCATGCTGGCTGGTATGAACTGGATAACCGAACCCGGGCTGGTGGCGGCGGTGAGTAATGCGGGCGGGCTGGGTATCCTTGCTACCGGTCACCTGACTGCGGAAGGCACCCGGGAGCAGATACGGGAGATAAAAAAGCTGACTGACAAACCCTTCGGGATTAACCAGGCGCTGGTCCAGGTTAAGTCTAAAGATAACATTCAGGTTGCCATTGAGGAAAAAGTCCCGGTGATCAATTACACGCTGGGCAAGCCATGGTTCATTGATAAGGTGCATTCGTACGGCGGCAAGGTCATCGGCACTGTAGCCCTGGTAAAACATGCAGTGAAGGCTGAACAGCTAGGCTGCGATATTGTCTCTGTCACAGGCCACGAAGCGGCGGCGCACGGTGCCGATGCTACTTCACTGGTCCTGATACCGATGGTCGCCAGCTCTGTCAAAATTCCCATTATTGCCGCAGGCGGCTTCTATGACGGCAGGGGTCTAGCGGCAGCCATCGTGCTGGGCGCTGATGGTATATCCATGGGTACCCGGTTTATCGTCAGCAAAGAAAGCATCGTCCATGACCGTTTCAAGCAGCTTATCATTCAGGCCAGCGAGCAGGACACCATCTATAGCAACCGCTTCGATGGGATGCCAGGCCGGGCTCTCAAGTCCGACGGCGCTCTCGCCATGGTAAAAAGCAAAGGACTTCCTCTAATCGGAGGAATTTCCGGCGTCTTTCATGTTAAAAAGATGCTGCGTCTTTCCTGGTGGGACGTTATGAGCACTGCCCTGAGTAAAAAGACCGCCGATTACGGCTCCTGGGGTGCCCGCAGCATTTTTGACCAGCTCCGCTTCGCCGGCGGCGCCATCGGACAGGAAGCCGCGATTTATAAGGGCGATGAGAAGCTCGGTTTCATGTGGGCGGGACAGTCCATCGGTGGGATAAACGAGGTGCTCACCGCTTCCGAGATAATCGAGGGCATCGTCTCCGAAGCGGAAAAGGTGCTGAAAATAAAAGCCAGCGCTTCTTAAATCCGCTGTTAAAAACCGCTGAATCGATACGGTGTTTCTCATTGCCACAGCGTTTGAGGATAGCCCGGCTCCAGGCTATCCTTTTATGATGATGTCGCTGACTATTTTCTGAACCTCGCGGGACGCCTGGGAAGGGCCTAGCGCACCTCCGGTGAAATTCATCTCGCTTATTACTTCATCGTGGTGAATGATGCCGATGGAGGTAATGCCGCGCCGGTTGAGCTCGGCAATCATCCTTTCCTCCAGTGCGGGCGATGAGACCTTGTTAAGCACTGCCTTTACCGCGCTGATGCCGATGCCGTCCGCCATGTACTTAACGCGGTCGGCTACCTCGATGGATTCCAGGGACGGTTCCACCATGATGAAAACCGTATCCACGTACCGCTCGACGCCGCGCCCGAAGCTCTCGATGCCGGCTTCGGTGTCAATGACAATCTTTTCCGTATCGGCTAGCTTGAGGCAAAGCATCAGCTTGCTGGTCATATCAGCCAGCTCGCAGGCGCACCCCTGGAACGGGTCGAGTATCTTTCCCGCCACGATGAATGAAACGTTGTTCGCCCGGGCGATGTATTCGGGAGGCAGGTCTTTGAGAGTTAGAGCGGGAGGCTGTCCGGCCGGGGTGCCGGGAGTAATGTCCGCAGGACAGATTTTATTCATAATGTTCATCACCGGTTGCGGCGGGCGGGTAATGCCCAGCATCTTGTACAGACCGGGGTTCGATTCATCCGCGTCCAGCACGGTAACTTTATAAAGCTGCTGCGCCAGAGCGAGCGCCAGCAGAGCGGTGAAGGTGCTTTTGCCGGCCCCACCTTTCCCGCAAACGGCAATTTTCTGGAACTTGCTCCTCCGTGGAGTATGCTCCTTGATGTAGCTTCGGATTACCCGGGAGGCTTTTACCATCTCCTCCTCGGTTTTGGCGAGGCAAAGTCCGCACGTGATGCAGCCATCTCCCTCGTAAAACGGCGCTCCCAGGGGACAATGAAATAATCCCATTTACCAGCTCCTTGAAAGTATCTTATACTATAATAATAAAATATCTGGTAATAATAAGATAGTGCCGCCGGAACTGGTTGTCGTCAAATCCTGAGGGAAAGCCATTGTTTATTGAGTGGTTAACTGTATCTATGAAGTTGTGACCTTGCTAGAACGACGGCGGAAAGAATATAATCAAGGACAATCCGGGCAATGCTCCGTGGCATATGCGCCCCCTTTGAGTAATCTGACAGTAATTAAGGAGTATCAGAATGACATTGAATAAAGAGGTCGTAGTTCTCGAGGTGAAGGATAACATTGCCACGGTAACATTGAATCGCCCCGAAACTCTGAATGCGATTAATGATGAGCTCTACCTGAGTCTCCAAAAGACTGCTGTCGCCATAAAAGACGACCCGACGATAAGGGTCGTCGTCCTGACCGGTGCTGGGGACCGGGCATTCAGCTCCGGTCTGGACCTGAAGATGGATGCTATCCGAGGGGGGTTAGCCCAGACCGTATTCCCGCAACAGCGGGAGTTGTTTGACCGCAGCGATAGCGTCCAGCGCATTCTGACGATGTATGAAGAGTTAACTGTCCCGGTAATCGCCGCCATTAACGGCTATTGCCTGGCGATGGCTACGGAGCTTATCATCTGCTGCGATATCCGCCTGGCGAGCACCGATGCGGTGTTTGGTCTCCCGGAAGTTCCCTACGGAGGTTTTCCCCTGCACGGAGCTACGCAGAGGCTCCCTCGGATTGTGGGGCTGAGCATGACCAAGCTGCTCATGTACACCGGTCGGAGAATTGATGCCGCCGAGGCATTGCGCATCGGCTTGATCGACCAGATATGCCCTAAAGACCAGCTGATGGCAGAAGCCAGAAAGCTTGCGGCAGATATCGCAAAGATGAACCCCCGCCTCGTTCAAAAAATAAAGAGAGCAGTGAACCTCACCATGTCCACGCCGCTCGATGCCGGTCTCCGTGCGGAAATCGATATCGCCCAGGCCGGCGGCGATGAATGGCAGTCGCGGCAGAGGAGCCCCGAGAAAATAGCGGAAGGATTAAACCGCATCGCCACGACGCGGGGCCGCTATGCCGAAGATGAAAAATCATGAAACAGGCCAGCATTCCCGGCGTTAAAAAATTTAAGGGAGAGTAGTTGTGCTGGAACAGGAATTCGGAGGGAAACTCTTACTGGAAGCAAATGATGACGGAGTGGCGGTACTTACGTTAAACCGCCCTGAAAAGATTAATGCGCTTGATATGGAGATGAGGCTGGGACTGCCGGTTATCGCCGAAAGGGTAAGGCAGGATGATAAAATCAAGGTTCTGATTATCACCGGCGCAGGGCGCGGGTTCTGCTCCGGCGCCGATGTCAACGTACAGGCGGCCAACGCTTTTGAAAAGCCGAAAAAGACCCGCCGCGAGACCCTCAACACAGTAGGCTGGTGGATGCTGCCGCTGCTCCGGGTCGAGAAGCCTTCCATCGCCGCAGTTAACGGCGCGGCGATGGGCATCGGACTTACCATGACGCTCGTTTGTGATGTCAGGATAGCCGCAGAGCAAGCCAAATTCGGCTCGTTATGGGTCAACCGCGGACTGGTGCCCGATGGCGGTGCCACCTACCTGCTGCCCAGGATTATCGGGATGTCCCGCGCGCTCGAGTTGATGTATGCCGGCAGTGTGATTGATGCGCGGGAGGCGGACAGGATTGGCTTGGTGAGCCGGGTTGTGTCCGCGGATGAGTTAATGCCTGCGGCAATAGCGCTGGCAATGAAATGGGCGAAGGGTCCCTCGGTGGCTATCGAGCTAATCAAGAAAGCTGTCTATTCCAGCGTGTGCCGCGAATGCGAGGCGCAAATGGATTACGAAAGCTATGCTCAGGGCGTTGCTTACCAGACGGAAGACCACAAGGAAGCGGTAAAAGCCTTTCTGGAAAAGAGGCCGCCGGTATATAAAGGTATATAGAAATGGGGGAACTCGCTTACCAGTTGCAGGGTGTCGCTTGCTGATGGTAAGGTGATCAATCTATCCAGGCAATCTGCTACCTGGTGCTATTATTTTGTTAAAGGAGGAGCTATGAAGGCGGCAGTCTGGCACGGACAAAAAGATGTGAGAGTTGAAGATGTCGCGAACCCACCGGTCCCGGGAAAAGGTGAGGTGACGATAAAAGTAAAACGGTGCGGCATTTGCGGCAGCGACCTTCACGAGTACGAAATCGGTCCGGTGGGGATACCGATAAAAGAACCGCATCCCATGACCGGCCGTATGGCGCCATTGATAATGGGGCATGAGTTTTCAGGTGATATCTTCAAATTGGGGGAAGGGGTATCCAATTTGAAAGTAGGGGAAAGGGTGGTAGCCAGCCCTCTCTGGTACTGCGGCAAGTGTTACTGGTGCCGGCGGGGGAATTATAATCTCTGCCGCACGGCGGCGGTGCTGGGGGCCGGTGCCGATGGTGCCTGCGCGGAGTATATCAATGTTCCTGCCTATACTGTTTTTAAACTTCCGCCGCAGATTTCTTACGATGTGGGGGCACTGGTGGAGCCGTTATCCATCGGCATCAGGACAGTCAAGCAGGGCAGGGTCAGCCCCGGTGATACGGTTGCCATCTGGGGTGCCGGACCCATCGGGTTGTTTGCGCTCCAGGCCGCGAGAGTGGCTGGGGCTACCAGGGTATATGTTATTGAAAAGGCGCTGCGCCGCAAAGAGTGCGCCGCCGAACTCGGGGCAACGGCGGTACTGGATCCGAAGGATGGGAGCCCGGTGCGGGAAATCTACCGCATGACTGATGGCATCGGTGTTGATGTGGCGCTGGAGTGCGTCGGCGAGAAAGAAACGGGCGAGCAGACCATGCGCTTGAGTCGCCGGGGCGGTCGAGTGGTCTACGTGGGGGTATTCCACGAGCCGGCGCAGGTAGACTTCAATCGTATCGGGGTCTTTGAGCGGGAAATCTCGGGGGTTTTTGTGAACAACGGCGAATTCGAGCCGGCAATAGCGTATTTGGCGGACGGCCGGGTGAAAGCAGAACCCTTGATATCCCAAAAGATTACCATCGATGAAATCAACCGCGGATTGGAAGAGCTTTCCAATCACAAGGAGAAAAACATCAAAATACTGGTTTCTTTTGATGGCTAGAGGCAACAAATTGCACGTTCCGGTGATGATCGGTCGATTGTAAAACGTGTTACCAGGCTGACTTGAGCGCGGCAAAGCCGGAGAAATGCTGCTGGAGAAAAAGAGCAACCAAACGTCCGGCGAGGTGCATTTAGAACATCAAAAGTATTAGACAATCGGTGTTTTAGCAACAGTATTTTACCGCTTTCTACTGGAATGCCTGCTGGACGGCAACGAGATTACAATCAATTCTGCGCCATTACTCTGGGCGCTGGTAGTTACCAGATGTCCGGGAGGAAAACAAAAGTTAAGCTCCGCACAAGATGACATAACAATATCCGGATTAGACCTGAGGAAACCTTATAGAGAATACTTCGCATTCTGGCTGGACTGCTACCTGCGGTGACCGATAATTGTCGGGTTAAACACTAGTGTCCATAACGCAAAGCCCGGAAAGTCCCGGGTTCCGGCACCACTATCTACATAGAAGCGCCGGTTTCCTAAATATCGAGCTAGAGGTAGACGTTGTAGATTATGCCATGAAAATATCTTAACGCAACGGCTTCCGTTAATCTTTTATCCTCCAGTCGTTGGTATAGACAGTCATGTTCTTACCTCTGACAAAACCGACGAGAGTAATCCCCAAATCGCCGGCGAGTCTCACTCCCAGATCACTGGGCGCACTAATAGAGATTAAGATAGGGACTTTGCCATTGCCTGCCTTAAATATCATCTCCGAAGGAGTTCTCCCGCTGGTGATTATTATCCGGCCTTCGGTTGGTATTTCTTCAAGAATGCACTTGCCAAAGACTTTGTCAATGGCATTGTGTCTCCCCAGGTCGTCACTAAAAACCAGGATGCTCTTGCCGTCGGACAGGGCAGCGCCGTGAACGCCCCCGGTTGCTTTGAATAGGCGGGAACATTGATTGAACTCATCTACCAGGGAGAAGATTTTGTTAGCTGATATTGTTGTTTGAGACTCTACCTTATCCAGGCGGCAGGTACCAGCGGCACTATAAAATGCGGCGCCCCTTCCGCCGGCTGAAGTTATTAACCGTTTTAACAGAGTTTTGTGCTCAAACTCCGTGTTTCCTTCGGTTGTTATTCGCGCGAGGCCGTGCCGGTCGTCAATCGCTATCTTTTTAATGTCTTTCTTGCTGTGAATAAATCCCTCGGCAAATAGAAACCCGGTAGCCAGATATTTCAGGTCTGCAGGTGAACAGAGCAAGGTCACCACTTCCTGTCCGTTCAGAATAATAGTAAGAGGGAATTCCGTCACCACTGTGGCTTCGGCCGGATTTCTCTTATGCTCGACAAATCGCATGACAGGGATGGTCCTGGTATTGGCTATCGTTCCTTCCGATTCCTTCATTGGTTGAATCCATTACACCGGTCAGGTTTTATAGTGCAGAGCAGAAGCTGTCGTTTCGTACGGAGTTTCTCCCTGACACCCCAAACACATTGTACCATCTTTGATGGGATAAGCTTCACCGCAGGCACTGCAGACTCCGAAAAGACCTTTTGAGCGTTTGGTCGATGGGAGATATACCGCTTGCTACGACTTCCCTGGTGTCCACTGTTTTGTCCGTTGTGTCCTCGACTCTCGAACGTAACGAATCATTTGATTGTCCCGGAGCCAGTTACTCGGGGGAACCATGTTCCAGGCACATTCGGCGGTCGCCAAGGGTGAAATGTGCCCGACCCAGATTATACATGCTCGTCATATCTATAGCTTTGAACTAAACGTGGCTTCGCCAGACTACCTTGCCGGTATCCAATTCGGCACTCTCAATCACCTGGCAATTTGGTTGCCCTCAAGATATTGAGGGAATTCTGCTATGTATTCTTTAGCTTCAGTGCATGTGATATTCGGAAAAAATCCGCGTAACATCTTCGCCATGAATTGGGCACGCAAGTCTAAATTGATAGTCCTTGCTTCCTGGCATTATCTCGTCTCCTTAGCAAAGGTGGGAAGAAGAAAAAGCCCGCCGTCAAGCGGGCAAAGTTATTATTTTGGTAGCCCACATTGGAAGCATTCCGAACTCTTGTTTGAGAAGAAACAGCTTATCCCAAGTTTACAGCAACTGCTAGCATGTCCAAGACTACCTGTTTAAGCTTATTATATTCAGGCGTGTTCGTCAAATGGTTCGAGTCCCGTAAGGTGGGCCGTCGGGGACGATAGGTAAAACTGGCATCGTATCTGTTGGCGGCGGGTCGTCCGGGGGTATCGGCATAGTATAAATCACCTTGGCGTTGGCATCATCCACCTCGATCCGGTCGACAAAA